>CBDUZB010000022.1:0-15010 GCA_965371605.1 uncultured bacterium | reverse complement strand
AGAAAGTTATAAGTTACGAGTTATTAGTTATAAGTTAACAAATAAAAAACAAAGACAAAAAAATAAATACAGATTCCTGCTTCCCAAACTGTGTAATAATCAATGTAGTTGCCCAATTTATTGGGCATACCTGATAAATCAGGCAACTACAAAAAACAAAAACAGATTAAAAAAACAGGCACAAAGGCATCAAGGCACAGAGGCACAAAGTTAAAGAACTAAAGACTAAAGACTAAAGACTAAAGACTAAAGACAATTAAAAACTTATAAGCAGAGCAAGCTCTGCAACTACAGATTCCTGCTTCCCAAACTGTGTAATAATCAATGTAGTTGCCTCATTTATGAGGTTGTCTCTATGCCTGATACTTCGATTACACTCAGTACAAGTTCATTAGGCAACTACAAATAAAAAAATAGTCTACAATTATTACAGATATAAATGAATTACCCATGTTTCGCCGAGGCGAGATTGAATATTTTTGACATTACTTTTTTTAAAAGGAGGTGGGAAAAAATGAATTTATTTTTAAGTTTTTTTGGTGCGTTAGCTTTATATTACCTCTTAAATATTTATTTAGGAATTAATAGAATTTTAACTATTTTTATTATAGTTATTTTGTTTGTGGGAAGCTTCATGTGGTTTATTCTTAAACATGGTCAACAATTTAAGAGTCATAGTTCTAGTATAATAATAGGGGTTAATAAAGGATATGGATAATTATCCGTATGCTCAGCCAGAAAAGAGGAATGGAAACCAAAAGGATAATTAGAACTCTGCGAAAACTGAAAGAACGTTCGCCAACTTTTTGGGCAAAGTCTTCTATAATATCTTTCCTTATTTTATATGTACCTTTGGGAAAAAATGCTTTACGGGTGAAAATTCTTCCTAATTTGACAGTTAATCGCATAGGCGTATTTATTGCCCAACCTGACGCTTCTAAAACAACCGACATATTTCTGCGCCGTAATCTCAGAAATCCCGTAATGATGCTGGGGATAATTATTATTGCCGTTATTCCCACTATCGTTAGAATAACATGAATAATTTTTACCTGGGAAAGAGCTTTGGTAATATAGGCAAAAGCCGAACCCAAAGCAGCAACGGCAATACCACCCCCCAGTAATAAATCCCGCATTGCTGTTGATGAATTACCGCCGGCAACCGGTTTACCTACGTTGGAAATACCTTTACCAAGGCCGCTTTCTAATGCAGTATACTGGCTTTTGTTAAATTTATCTATTTGATTTTCTATAAAATTAGATAATTGTTGAAATGGGGCTTTGATTGATTCCCATAGGCTAATGGGATTGACAATAATATCTGTTACCTCTGCATCCCATTCTTGTCCATCGATAGTCAAAAAAATACCCCGTTTACCTATACGTAATCCCCCGGCTTCGCCGGTAGTTACTGCTGCGGCAATTTCAAACTTATTTTCTTTATCCTGTCTGCGGGTAATTTCTACATAAAGAAGATAAATATAGCTGTTTTTTGCTATATCTTTATGTTTTTGCCTGTCGTTGACTTTTATAGTAAAGGTTAATGCTCTGCCGTCTATTATTAATGTGCCCATTTCAAAAAGGGAATGGGTGTCCGGATTGTAAATAGGGGAAAAACTCACTAAATTGTTAGCCAGTTGTAATAACCATTTTTGATAGAGGATAAGTTTTTCAACATTGTGTATCTGTGCTAATTCTTCTGCTATGGCTTTGTCTTTGGCAATGAATTGGCTCAATTGGTCTTTATATGGCCCGTCAATAAAAGATTGAAGTTTATTGCTTCCTAACTTTTCCACCCGTGCTCCTTGTTTACTTTCCAGCCATTTTCGATGGGAGAGAAAAATTGCTTTTACTTTACTCCATTTGTTTTGATTCAGTTGGTTTATTGATTTTCCCAGAGCGGGTTTGAGGACTTTTTCTTTTAATTCAAACAGAGAATCTTTGTATGCAGGATTGATTTTCCCTTCCATATCCAGAATACCGTTTGTCCCGGGTAAAGCTAAAGGAGCGGTTTTAAGCCATGATTCTATATCAACATTATTAGCAGAATTAAGCTTATTTACTTCTTCCTGTCGGAGTTTTATTTTTTCAGCGGCTTGCGGGTCAAAGGCAAGCAGGGAGCATTCCCTAAAATACTCTTCAACTTTTTCTTCTAAAGCAGTAAATATTTGGTAAGCATCTATAGTGGCGTTTCCCCGGGGCATAATCTCTGTTGTTTCTTTTCCCTGGGTAATTTCCCCTTGTGCTTTCCATTTAAGATAGGCTTCTGCCTCCTGAAAAAATTCATCGAGATGGTTTTTGGTAATACCGACTTTGTCGCTGGCGTCCATTACTGAGCCCATTGTTTCAATTACTACCTTAAGAAATTGTGCCGCTTCCGGGTCATTTATTGCTTCAGGGGGGATGATTCCGTCTCCGTTATTTATCCCATTAGCCATAATTTTTTGTACATTTTGTACCTGATGAATGGTAATTTCTTCGGTGTTGGAAGAATTAAGATTATGGAGAATCAATTCGGCGGCATTGCGTAATTTTTGTCCCTCAGGATGGCCGGTGTCAATATTGCTTAATTTTAATACATCATTGCCCATATCTTCTCTGTTTTTGAGAAAATGAAAGAGCCATCTCTGAGCTTCTTTTAGTTCATCAGTTCGTATTCGGCCATTATTGTCAATATCTACATATCCGGTAAATAAGGGAGAACAATTAAGATTATCGATGGGAATACTGGTGGCAACCCAGCAATTCTCATCAAGAGCTTGAATATTTTTTAAATCTTCGGCATTTTGAATACTTAGCTGGTAATGCCCGTTATAATTTTTAAAAATCATTTTAGTCATTAATTTCTCCTTACATTATCAGAACAAATCCAGGTTTTTAAGTTTCAATGTAATTGAAGACAAAAGCTTCGTCTGAATATAACATATTTTCGGTAATCCTTCAATCAAAAATTTGATTTTTACTTGAAAGAGTTTTTTTATTATGTATAATACTACTAAAGTGATGATGAGAAGAGAAAAAGAAACAGTTTTATTGACGATTGATTTAAAAAAATGGATAGGTGCTTACAAAGCAAAGGGGATAATTGAAATGAAATTTTACCGTTGTTGGTGTGAAGATAAAGATTTAGTTTCCTGTAATGTGGTAATGGAGGAAAGTGATTTATTTGTTCGCGCACAAAAAAACTTAGAAAAAAAAACATTTAAAGCTGTTTCTAAATACCGTTTAATTCTGGAAAAATATATTGCCGGTAATCCATTTTTTAAAAATAGTCTTGAGCCTGTTTCTCTGCAAGGAAAAGTGCCTCTTATTGTAGAAAAAATGGCGGAAGCAGCTAAAAAAACAGGGGTTGGCCCAATGGCATCGGTAGCCGGGGCAATAGCTGAATTTGTAGGAAAAGATTTATTGAGGTATTCCCCGGAGGTAATTGTTGAAAACGGAGGCGATATATTTATAAAAACGGTAAAAATCAGGCGGATTGGTATTTACAGCGGAAGTCCGTCTTTTGATAAAAAAATTGCCATAGAAATCTTGCCTCAAAAAACTCCCCTGGGAATTTGTACTTCTTCCGGGACAATGGGACATTCTTTGAGCTTAGGGGAAGCGGATGCAGTTGTGGTGAGTTCTTTTTCTACTATTTTAGCCGATGCATCAGCAACGGCAATTGGAAATATCATAAAAACTGAATCAGACATTGCGGGTGGAATAGAGTTAGCTCAAAAAATAGAGGGAATAAAAGGGGTAATAATAATTAAAAATGACAGGATGGGTGTTTGGGGGGATATTAAAATTTGTAATTAGCTTGAAAAAAGTTAAATAAACATTGACTTTATAAGAAAAAAAAAATAGAATTAGGCTCGGTTTTTTAATAGTTTGGAAAAAAAGAGTTTTGTGACAGGCACAATAAATAGGATAAGGAGGACGCTGAAATGTTCGAAGGAAATATTTTAGAAAAGGCTGACTTAACCGATTTAAAATTTTTTAAAAAAGGAAAAGTGCGGGATATTTATGATTTTGACGAAAACCTGTTAATTATAGCTACGGATAGAGTTTCCTGTTTTGATGTTGTGTTATCTTCCTGTATACCGCATAAAGGGGAAGTATTAACCAGGTTATCTGCTTTCTGGTTTGCGTTTATGAAAGATATTATTGATAATCATTTTATTAGTATGGATGTAGAGCGATTTCATCCTTCTGTTTTGAAATATAAAGATTTGCTTGAAGGCCGGGCAATGTGGGTAAAAAAGACACAGCCGCTTCCGGTAGAGTGTGTAGTAAGAGGATATATTTCCGGTTCGGCATGGAAAGAGTATAAAAACAAATCTTCGGTTTGTGGAATAGAACTTCCTTCCGGGCTCAAGGAATCGGATAAGTTCCCGGAGGTTATTTTTACTCCGTCAACAAAAGCGGAAAGCGGACATGATGAAAACATTAGTGAAAAAGAAGTGCAAAATTTAATCGGGATGAATATTACACAAAAAATAAAGGAAAAAAGTATTGCCATTTATAAAAAAGGTGCGGAATATGCTGAAAGTAAAGGAATAATCATTGCTGATACTAAGTTTGAGTTTGGTTTATACGAAGATGAACTTATTTTAATTGATGAGGTGTTGACCCCTGATTCATCTCGGTTTTGGCCGAAGGATAATTATGAGGCAGGCAGAGCCCAGGCAAGTTTTGATAAACAGTTTGTAAGGGACTATTTGATTAGCCGAGGGGATTTGGATAAAAAGGAAACCTTTTCTACTCCTTTACCCGAGGGAATAGTGCAAAAAACCAGCCGGAAGTATCTGGATATCTATAAGATAATTACCGGAAGAGATTTAATCCAATAAAACTTAGAGTTTTTGTCAGCTATGCTGCGGGGGAGTTGATTTTTAAAAAACTAATTATAAGGAATAATATTAAAAATAAAATAAAAGGAATGACTAATAATTTCCCCCTTTGAAAAGGGAGGTTAGAGGGATTTCTAAAATACAAAGGGGAAAAAACAATGGAAATGAGAACGATGGATTTGCTTAAGGATAAATGCGGGGAGGAAAATTATAAAAAACTTGAATCATTAAATAATCAAAAAGTTAATGATTTTGTTACCGGATATATTCAACTATGTAATCCGGAGAAGGTTTTTGTGCGTACCGATTCTGCGGAAGATGCCTTATATATCAGGAATAAAGCAATAGAAAACGGAGAAGAAAAGAAGTTGGGCATTGATGGACACACGGTTCATTTTGACGGATATTATGATCAGGCAAGAGACAAAGGAAACACTAAATATTTGCTGGCGAAAGGAGTGGATTTTGGCCCCAGCATTAAAGGGATAGATAAGGAAGAGGGCATTGCTGAGATTCGGGAGTATTTAAAAGACAGTATGGTTGGGAAAGAAATGTATATTTGTTTTTTCTGCCTGGGACCTTTGGATTCTGAATTTTCCATTGTTTGTGTACAAATTACAGATTCAAGTTATGTTGCGCACTCCGAGGGAATTCTTTATCGTAGTGGATATGATGCATTTAAAAAGAAAAAAAATTGTAATGAGTTTTTTAGATTTGTTCATAGTGCCGGGGTTGTTGAATCAGGGGTAAGTAAGAATGTTGCTCAACGCCGCGTATATGTAGATTTGCAGGATAGAATTGTTTTTAGTACTAATACTCAATATGCAGGGAACACTGTGGGACTTAAAAAACTGGCTTTACGCCTGGCTATTTATCAGGCTTCCAAAGAGGATTGGTTAGCCGAACATATGTTTGTGATGGGCATCCATAATCCGAAAGGACGGGTGACTTATTTTACAGGGGCTTTTCCCAGTGCCTGTGGAAAAACATCAACCTCAATGTTGCCCGGAGAAACAATTATTGGGGATGACATTGCTTATTTAAGAAATAGGGAAGGGAAAATATACGCTGTAAATGTGGAGAGTGGAATTTTTGGAATTATTAGTGATGTTAATTCGGAAAGCGATCCTTTAATTTGGGAAGCACTTACTTCTTCGGGAGAGGTCATTTTTTCTAATGTTCTGGTAACTGAAAAAAATGCTCCTTCCTGGTTGGGAGATGAGAGGGGAATTCCGGAGGCGGGAATTAATTATTCAGGCGAATGGGTAAAAGGGAAAAAAGATGCGAAGGGAAATGAGATAACTTCTTCCCATAAAAACGCAAGGTATACAATTCGTATCGGCAGATTAAAAAATCGTGATGTTATGGCGGATGATTCGCAAGGGGTATTGGTAGGTGGAATTATTTATGGAGGCAGGGATTCCAATATTTCTGTTCCGGTACAGGAGTCATTCGATTGGAAACACGGGGTGTTAACCATGGGAGCTTCTCTGGAATCGGAAACCACGGCGGCAACGTTAGGACAGGAAGGAGTAAGAAAATTTAATATTATGGCTAACCTTGATTTTTTATCTATTCCTCTGGGAAAGTATATAAATAAATATCTTGATTTTGGAAGCAAACTAACTTCCGCTCCTATTGTTTTTGCGGTTAATTATTTTTTGAAAAATAGCAATGGTGATTATTTAACTGAAAAAGAAGATAAACATGTGTGGATAAGATGGATGGAACAGCGGACACACAAGGAAATAGATGCGATTAAAACCCCGACGGGTTTTATTCCTGAATACGAAGACCTGAAACGGTTATTTAAAGAGGTTTTAGATAAAGATTATAGCAAAGAAGAGTACATAGAACAATTTACCCTAAGAGTTACCGAAAATATTGCTAAAATTGAGAGGATTGTTGAGGTATATAAAGATAATGTTCCTGACACCCCCCAGGTGTTGTTTAATGTTTTGAAAGAACAAAAACAACGATTGGAAAAGGTAAAAGCTGAGCATGGGGATTACATTTCTCCGGAAGTCTTAAAAACTTCTCATTAAAGTTCCCCGATTAAATCTTTCATTTTTATTCCCAGGGCATGGGATATTTTGTAGAGAGTCATTATTGATGCTGAATTGCGGGCATGTTCAAGTTGGGAAATTAAACTCTTGGATAGATTTGTATGCTGGGAAAGTTGGGCTAATGTCCAGTCTTTTTGTTTTCGGTATTTTTTTATACGTTTCCCTATCTGGGTATTTATTTTAAGTGTTACATCTTCAATTATACCCATATGTAGCAGCTGTCTTTTGATCGAATTTTTTAATTGTTCAGCATCAAAGGGCTTTTTTATATAATCAAATGCCCCGTTTTTAAGCGTAACTAAAGCACTGTCTACGGAAGGATACCCGGTTAAAATAATTATTCCTATTCTAGGATCTATCTCTTTTAGCTTTTTAAAAATTTCCAGTCCATTAATTGAAGGCAATTTTAAATCTATAATTCCTATGTTGAAATAATCCGGTTTAAATTGTTCCATTGCTTTTTGTTCATCGGTAAAATAGGTTACTTCCCACCCGCAAGAAGTAAGTTTCTCCTTGAGAAATTTACAAATATCTTCCTGGTCGTCAATAACAAGTATTCTTATCGTTGATTTTGCCATAATTATTTCTCCTTTGATTCAATATTTGTTGTTTATTCTTTAGTTTGTTTGATTTTTTTCACATTTTTTCTTAAAGAATTATTCGTTTTATAATTAAGCATATCTTCAGATAAAGGAAGATGTATAATCATTTTTGTTCCCTCCCCCATCACACTCTACACGTTGATATTCCCATGGTGTTGTTCAATTATACGGGAACTAATAGTCAAACCCAGCCCTGCACCGGATTGCGATTCCTTGGTAGTATAAAACGGATTAAAAATTTTGTCAATATTTTCTTTGGCAATTCCACAACCGGTATCGGTAATTTCAATATTTATTGTGGGGGTTGAAAATAACAATTGCTGAGGGGAAAAGCAGGGTTTAAATGTTTTTACAATGATGGTCTTTTTGCCGGGTGATGCAACAGCGTGGATGCTATTTTCTATTATATTAATAAACATTTGTTCGATTTGGATAGAATTGATTTTTATTTCAGGGAGGTTAGAATCAAGTTGCCGGATAATTTTTATTTTGTTTTTAGAAATTTGGTGGTCAAGAAAATCCAATGAGTTTTCAATAAGTTTATTAATATTAAATAAATGTTTATCCGGCAGGGCTTTTTGAGAAAAAACAGAAAATCCTTTTACAATTTTTGTTGCCCGTTTTACTTCTTTTTCGATTATATTTAAATCTTTAGTGCTGGTTTTTTTAGAAACACTTTTTAATAAGTGTGCGTTTATGTTTATTTTGGTTAATGATTTATTTAGCTCGTGAAACATTTCATTGGATAGTTGCCCGATTATAGCAAGTTGTTCGTTTTTAGCAATCCATTCCTGTTGTTGTTTTATTTTTTTAATTGATTGGGCGTTACTAATAGCAATAGCTGATTGATTAGCCAGAGTGGTCAGCAATTTTAAATCTTCCCGATTGAATAAATCCCCTGATTGTTTATTTCCCAAATTTAACAAACCAATCAATGTGTTATTCATATAAAGGGGAACGCATACTTTGGATTGTATACAGAGCAGGTCTTGATGAATCTGTTGTAATTCTTTATTTTTTCTATGGGAAAGCATATCTCTTTTAATCTCTTCCTGCAGTAAGATTAAATTATGGTCGTTAAAATATTGAACTAATCTGTTTTTGCGGGTTAATCTAATTTCGTTAAGTCTATTATTTTTTTTCAAACCTTCAAGATATTTGAAAGCGTAGGAGTCTTTTGTTTGATCATAGAGGATTAAAGAGCAGGAAGTTAAATGCATTGTTTTGTAAATGGTAGTTACAATTAAGGGGATTAATTCTTCCAGTTCTAAAACTGAAAGCAGGGATGTTGTGAAATTTTTAAGGATAACCTGGTAGTTATATTTACCTTTAAAAATGATAATATCCAATAACTTTTCTAATTTCTTTCCTGCCGAGAAAAACCCTAAAAATAAAAGAAGGCTTACGAGAACTAAAATAAAAGGTTCATTTATTTTGTGGGTATGGGCCATTTCTTTAATTACGAAAACACCCATCAAATAACTCAGCCCTACCAAAAAAAGCCAACAGGAATAAACAAGCCCTTTTTTAAAAATGACATTAATGTCTATCAGTCTAAACTCGATAATTGCATATGCTGCCGATAAGGAATAGGCACAATTAATGATATTCCCAATGGGGTAGATGAAAATTCCATATAGGGGTAAAAAATTTGTGATTCCTCCAATAATAGCAATAAAAGATCCCCAGAAAATATATTTTATTTGATTAGATTTATACCCCGTCGTTTTTTTATAGGCATTGTATGAGAGGTAAAGGGAATAAATAGAAAAAGAACTAAAAAATATCCCAAAGAATAAATCTCCGGGGAATGTTATTGTAGGGAAGTATCCCCAGTAGTATTTTGCTATCTTGTTACCAATTAGGGGAAAACCGATAACGTTTGAAACGAGGAGAAATAAACTGAAAAAATAACCTGCCCGCATTATTTTTTTATTTATTTTATTTTTATTTTCTGTAAGAACTAAAATAAAGTGAAAAAAAGAGGAAGGGATAAAAATCAGCCCATTTACGATGACAAATCTGGTAAAAAAAAGTGCTTCTTCGAAGGAGGAACTAATGTAAACAAGAAAGGTTCCGGCATTCCAGATTCCTACACAAACATTTAAAAAAGCAAAAATTCTATTGATTACACAGCGGTGGTTTTTGATTAAAACGAAAATAGCTAAATAAAAATTTAATAAAGCCGCCAGTAAAACAGGAAAAAGATAAGAGTTCATAATGAATATTCCTTTAATTAAAATACCTTTTTATAGCTAACGCTGCACACCTTCCGGCAAACCCTGAAGTATTTACTAAAGAGACTTCTATTTGAGCCGGACGTGCACAATTAGGGACATAATCCAGATCACAGTCAGGATCAGGATGCTGATAATTTATTGTTGGAGGAATAAATTTTTTCTCCATTACTAATAAACAGGTTATTACTTGCAATACTCCTGCTGCTCCCGGAGGATGCCCCAACATTGACTTTATTGAACTTACCGGAATTTTATAAGCGTATTTTCCGAATACTCTTTTTATGGCGACTGTTTCCATTTTTCCGTTTATGGGGGTAGAACTTCCGTGGGCACAAAGATATCCGACTTGTTCTTTTTTTATTTGGCCCGCCTCCAGTGCTTCTTTCATTGCCCGGGCTGATTCTTCCCCTGTCGGTTCCAGTGAAGTCATATGATAAGCAGTGGAACTTGCTCCGTAGCCGACGACTTCTCCGTATATTTTTGCTTTTCTTTCTAAAGCATGCTCAAGTTCTTCTAAAATAATTATTCCTGCCCCCTCTGCCAGAATAAAACCATCCCGCTCTTTGTCGAAAGGCCGGCTGGCCTTTTCCGGAGTATCGTTGCGACTGGACAAAGCGCGCAGGGAACAAAAAGAATTAAAAGTTCCGGGTGTAAGCGGGGCCTCTGTTCCTCCGGCCAGTATAATATCCTGTAAATTGTCTCTTATTGCACAATATCCCATGCCAATGGCATCAGTAGCAGAGGTGCATCCGGTAGAGATAACATTACTCTGTCCCTTTAATTTAAATTCCAGAGAAATATATCCGGAACAGGCACTGGGAAACCAGGAAAGATATAAATAAGGACTGATGCTTTTCGGACCCTTAGCTGAATAAAGGTTAAACTGTGGTTCGGCAATATTTACTCCCCCGACACCTATTCCGACAAAAGTCCCTATTCTTTCCTTGTTTTCTTCTTCAAGCTTTAATTTAGAATCATTAACGGCTAATTTCGCTGATACTATTGCAAATTGAAAAGCCCTGTCTATAAAAGGGATTTTTTCTTTGTCTATATAAATGGCAGGATTGAAATTATGCACTTCTCCCGCCATCTGGCTGTAAAAATTATTAGCATTAAAACGTGTAACCCGTACTACACAATTTTTACCGGAAACAAGTCCCTGCCAGAAAAATTCTTTCCCGACACCATTGGGTGCTATCACTCCTAAACCGGTAACAACGACCCTTCTTTTTTGATACAATTTATCCCCGATAATCTTTTAGTAATAAACAAGAGTTTTTTCCCATAAAACAACAAGAAGTTTGTAAAACAAAATTAATATCTTTTTTACAAATTTTTTTTGTTAAATGTTTAGAAAATTTTTCTGAATAAGATAATTCACAATTGATTAAAGGTGGAACTATTTTATTTTTAATGGCCATTGCCGAGGTTATACCCTGTAATGCCCCCTGTGCCCCCAATGTATTTCCTGTTATCGGAGAAATGCTGCTAATTGAAAAACCGTCGGTTCTTTCTTCAAAAACGGATTTTATTGAATTCATCTCCGTTATATCATATTCCTTAATAGACAGTCCATGGGTATTTATATAATCAATATTTTCCGGTCCTGTGTTAGCTTCTTTAAGTACATCGTTTATTGCTTTTTTCATCTCCGCCCCGGTTGTATCCGTATGAAACGAATCATAAGCACTATTATTATTTTGATAGCCTACAATTTCACAGTAAATATTTGCTTTACGCCGCAGGGCATGTTCGAGTTCTTCTAAAACGAGAATTCCCGCTCCCTCGGATAAAACAAACCCATTAGTATCCTGATTAAAAGGGCGGCTTGCTTTTTGGGGATTATCCGTTGTTTTAGATAAAACACCCAATTTATTAAATGAACATAAAAAAGCAGAGATCAATGGGGCTTCTGTCCCCCCGGCAAACATTACTTCATTTTTGCCTTCCTGTATTATACGATAAGCCATTCCCATAGCGTCAGTTCCGGAAGTATTACCATTGGATACGGTGATAGTTTCTCCTTTTAAACCCAGACGAATGGAAAGTAAACCTCCTGTTCCACAGGGAAAAAAAGCAACTGATAAAAAAGGACTGCCTCTTTTTGGCCCAAAATTCCTTAAGACATCTAATTCTTTATTAGCAAATTCCACACCGCCAATAGCATTCCCGATGATGCTTCCGATTTCTTGCCGATTTTCTTTTTCAAGGGACAATCGACTGTCTTCCAGAGCCATCAAAGCTGCAGCAATTGCGTATCTGTTAGAGCGGTCAGTATGCCTTATTTCCTTTGTCTTAAAGTATCCTAAAGCATCAAATCCTTGTATTTCTCCGGCAACTTGATTGTTTTCTGTTCCATAACTAAAACGGGTTAGTTTCTTTATTCCCGATTGGCCTTCTAATAAACTTTTCCAGAATGCTTCTTTGCCGATTCCATTGGGAGCAACAACCCCTAATCCGGTTATTACTACCCGCTTTTTATTTTTGTTTTCCATAGAGATAAAGGACAAAGAGCCCATACTTGTTGTTTATAATCAAGGTATTCCTTTCCAAAATTTTTAACTAAAACTTTTTCTTCCTGCTCCATGCGCCGGATTATTACAGGTATATATACTAAGATAGAAAAAATAAAAGTATAGTAGGCATTGGAAAAAATGGTAAAACCAATTCCTTTAAAAATAACGCTGAGGTAATTAGGGTGTCTTAGGTATTTATAAATCCCTTCTTTTATTAAAATATGTCCTTTTTTTAGCCCAATATGAAGACACCAGTATTTTCCTAAAGCCTTAATAGATAAATATCTTCCCCGGATACCGATTAAAAAGATAATTAAACCTAAAAAATTTATGCTCAAAAATGCTTTTTGCGGCAGAAAAAAATGTTCTAAAATACTAAAAAACAGTAAGAGGAGGTATACTCCGGCCATAATGAAATAACTGCTTTTATATTCAATCTTTGTTTTTAATGTATGTTTTTTTAATTTTCGTTCCGAGAACACTTCATATAAAACATAAACAACCAGAAAACAAATATAAAAAACATTGAAAGTCATTATTTAATTCCTTTTTTGCCGATAGGAAAAGGGAAAATTGCCCACACTTCTTTGTGGTATTGAATATATTCTTCCCCTAATTTTTTTGCCAACATTTTGTCTTCCAAATGCATTCTTATCGTTAAAATTGGAACATAAACAAACAGGGCAAATAAAAAAGTATAGTAAGCATTGGGAATTAAAGTAAGGCTTAAAATTTCCAGAATTATACATAAAGAATTGGGGTGTCGTAGATAACGATAGGGGCCGGTTTTGATTACCCGATGCTTTTCTTTTATTTCGATGTGTACACTCCAAAAATTTCCTAAACTTTTAATAGCCCATTTTCTTATGATAATAGCAAAAATATAAATTAACAAACTTAAAAAAGAGAGGGACAGATTGATTTCCCGGTTAATAAGGAAGTATTCGGTAATACTTCCGGTAAATATAACGATATATAAAATAAACAAAACGGGATAAAAGAATTTAAGATAAATTTCTCCCTTGTTTTCCCCCCCCTTAGCTTCTGCGACTTTTCCTGTAATTCGCTGAATAAAGGATAAAACTATAAAAAATATGTAAAAGGCGGAAAATAATTTCACGGTTTAATTCTCACTGCTTTCTATTTTATTTTTTAAAGCTGTTAATACAGTGTCGGTCATTTTTTCTATACGGGGACGGGCAACGGTTTTTTCCAGGAACCGGCCAATCAAAGGAATATTCAATTTAAATATATGAATAATGGTTACTTTCGTTCCGCCTGGAATTTGTTCGAAAAACCATTCCACTTTCATTCCTTTTAATTTTCCTTCTATTTGTTCAAATTCTATTGATTTATAGGGATTAAACCAGGCTTTGGATTTCCACCGGATAAGACGGTTATTAATTGAAGCGGCTCTTTCAATTATTATTTTTCCGTTTTCACGGCCAATAATTTTACTTTCTTTGTATCCGGGAATAAATTCAGGATATTTTTCTACTGCCTGGGCAAGGTGATAAATTTTTTCTAAATGCGCATTAATAATTATTGAGTTTTGTGTTTTGGTCACTTTTTTATTTTCGGAAGTATTTTCGTTATTGTTGCTGAAAATACCTGCCGGCCCCCTTGAATTATTGAAACACTGGACATTGTTTACTTATACTGAACAAAGATTTTAAAAAAAATTATCCATTTTAGCAAAAACCAAAAAAGCAAGTTATTACAAAGATACATCAATCAACCGCATTATACTAAAAAAGGGTAGTTAAAGTCAAGGGCTAATGTCCTATAATCATTTTAATGCTGATAAGAAAAAGTAAAAAGCCAAACATTCTTTTCAAAATTAAATCCGGTATGGAATGAGCTAATACAGCCCCAATCAATCCACCGACGAAAAAACCAATGCAGATATAGAAGGTCATACAAAGGTTGACATTTCCGTTACGGTAATAGTGCAGAGCAGCCAGTAAACCAATAGGGGGAACCATAAGGGCAAGGGTTGTTCCCTGGGCCTGGTGTTGGGTTAGTCCGAATAAATAGACAAGAACCGGAATCATGATACTTCCTCCACCAATTCCCAACAAGCCGCTCAAACTACCGGCAAATAATCCTAATATTAGATAAAGATAAATAGGTGACACAAAATTTGTACTCCTTATTTATTAAATAGTAAACAATAAAGATTATACAAAAAATTTTATTATTAAACAATAATTTTTTTCTATTATTAATAACCAATGTAATTGATTCAAACCTGTTTAAGTCAATTCGGACAATTAACCATTCGAGTTTTCTCCTTTCGACTCCGCTCAGGACAGGCAGGATTTTCTTCGGTCTTTGCCTTTTGTTTTTAACTTTGTGCCTTGAGCCTGTCTTTGTTTTTTGTTCTTTCCTCTCCCTTGAGGGGAGAGGATTAAGGTGAGGGTGGTTTAGTCTTTGTCTTTTGTTTCGAATTTGTTTTTTGTAGTTGTAGTTGCAGTTGTAGTTGTAGTTGTAGTTGTAGTTGTAGTTAACTCATAACTTATAACTAATAACTCATAACTGTAGTTTGTTTGTTAACTTATAACTAATAACTAATAACTTATAACTGTAGTTTCTGTCTATGGACTGTGGACTGTGGACTATTGACTTTCTTTTGTCTTTTTCTTTTATTTTTTTAACCAATTTAAACCAATTGAAACTAATAAAACCAATGCACCGTCTTTTATCTTTTAACTTTGTGCCTCTGTGCCTTGATGCCTTTGTGCCTGTCTT
>CBDUZB010000021.1:0-15029 GCA_965371605.1 uncultured bacterium | reverse complement strand
TTTAATTACAATATTTAGGTCTTCTTTGCTGATTTCTTTTCCTTTTTTTTCTAAAATATTTTCTGCTTTTTCTACCCATTCATACGCAGTTAATGATTCCGTTGGTTTTTCCTGTATCTTTTTCTGTTCTTCTAATTTAACCTCTATCCCTAATGTTTTAAGCAAATTGAAGGTAATCTCATCCTGTAAACTAAACATATCATTATAACTGCCCGTAGCTTCGGCAGTATTAATTATCTTTCCTGTAGCCACATCTACAAATCGTGCAGTTATTCTCATCTGATCAGCTGATTTTTGAAATTCCCCAATAACCATAATTTCTGCACCTAAAATTTTTCCCGCACTGACTGCTGTTTTTTCATCTACCACTCCTGACATGTTAAAGTTTATTTCCTGTAAAGATTTAACTACCTGACTTCTTTCCACTAAACGAACTTTTTTTACATTCCCTAATTTGGTAACTAAAGTAGAAGCAATTCCATCACACAGCCAATCAAATTTTGGGTTTTTGCTGAGATTTTCAAATTTCATTACTGCAATGACTTTCTTTTCTACTGTTTTAAGTTTTGGTTTTTCTTCCGGGGGGATTTCACTGGTTGGGTGAGCTTTTTTCTTCGTTAAATTATTTATAGTAGAAACTTTCTTTTCGGGGGTTGCACAACTGCATAAAAGACTAATGCCTACGAAAACTAATATTGTTTTAGTAAATTTCATTTGTTTCTCCTTTTTAAATAATATGCTCTGTTTGTTTTTTAAAATACCATATTTAAAAAAAGTATTCAAGTAAAAAGTCAACGGGGAAGAGGGATTAGTCAAGACATGTCCCGACTTCGACACTTTTGGTGCACTTTGCATGATTTGCTCGACGACAAGGCTCAAAATTTTTAGTGTAGTACCTAAATTTACCCTTTATTTTCTCGTCGAGGGGCACTACAAGTGTCAAACTCAGGAAAAAGTCAACGGGGAAGAGGGATTAGTCAAGGCATGTGGCACCCCCCAGGTAAATTTTTTTATTCCTTTGACTTTTTATTGGTTCTTTTGATATATTGGATTTTATAAAAAAGGGAAGGATTTAAAATGCGCATTAAATTGATTATCAATCCGTTTTCCGGAGGGAAAAAAGCAAAAAAATATTTACCGAAAATAAAAGAAATTTTAAGCAAAAACAATATATTAGATGTCTCCGAAACTAATGACATTATCCAAATTGAGAAAATTGCTTTTCAGACAGCTTCTCAAAAAAATCATGATATCCTCGTCGTTGGAGGAGGCGACGGCACATTAAATCTCGCCATAAAAGCAATAAAAACCGCTTCTCCTTCCCCAAAACAATCCAATGCTCTTCCCCTTGGTTTTATTCCCTTAGGGATAACTAATGTTTTCGCTTTGGAAACCGGGATTCCTCAAAACCCTCTTGCCGCTTGCGAAATTATTCTCAAAGCAAAAACAAAAGAATTAGATATTGGCAAAATAAGTATGCCTGGAAAAACCTGTTACTTTATCTCTATGGCCGGCATTGGCTTTGATGCCGAAGTAACTCAACGGGTACACCCGAAATTAAAACATATTCTCGGAGCAAAAGCTTTCGTCCTCCAGGGACTTTATGACTTTATTAAATATAACCCCACTCCTTTTTACATTCAACAAGATAACGGAATTCCAGAGAAATGTTTTATGGCTATTGTCTGTAATGCTAAACACTACGGAGGAAAATTTACCTTTTTTCCTCAAGCAAGCATCAGCGACGGGATTCTGGATATTTGCCTATTAAAAAATAAACACCGTAGAGCACTACTATCCTTTTTCTTCAATTTAATAACCAAAAAGTCTTCCCCTAAAGGCAAAAACATACTCTCATTTCAAGCAAAAAAATTCAAAATTTACCATTCCGGGGAAAAACCCGTTCCTGTTCAGATAGATGGGGATGTGAGCGGCAACTTACCTGCTGAATTTGAAGTGTATCCTAAAGCTTTAAAGATGATATTGCCATAATAACAAGCCTATTTAAAGAGTTACTGCAAAACAATATTTACTTTATTTTATTTATCTCTTTTAAAAGTTTACCAGCTGACTTTTTATCTAATTCTTCCAATATTCCATATTCTCCCATTGCTTCTTCCTTTTTATCCAATTTCAAATAGACTAACCCTAAAACAAAATGAACATCTGCATTGTCTGAGTTAATTTTTACTGCTTCTTTACAAATTTTTAAGGACTGCTCATACAATCCTTTTTTATAATAAGCTAAGCCTAAATTATAATGGGCGTCGATATTATCAGGTTTAAGCTCAATTGTTTCTGTAAATTTTTCTATTGCTTGATCATATAATTTTTTTTCCATATAAAGTAACCCCAAATTATAATATCCTTTTGTAAAGTCAGGGTCAATCCTTATTACATCTTCAAAAGATTTAATGGCCTGATCATATAATTTCTGCTTATAATACACCACTCCCAGCTTATACTGAGCCTCGGCAAAATAAAGATTACAGCTAATTGCTCTCCTGTATTCTCTTACTGCCTGCCCATAAGCACCTTGCTTATCATAAATCATTCCCCTATAATAATATGTTTTTTCGTTACGAGAATCCGTTTTAAGCGATTCTTCAAATTCTTCCCTTGCCTTTTCGTATAACCCTTTTTGGTAATAAACTATCCCCAGATGATAATGTACCCGTACATCATCCGGGTTGGCCACAAGTACTTGTTTATATGCAGCTACAGCCTGATCATATTGTCCTTGCTGTTCATAACTAATTCCCAACCTATAATAAGCATCGGCAAAATCTGGTTTGAGCCTTATCACCTCACTATATTCTTCTATTGCCTGTTTATACAACTCTTTTTTTTCATAAGCTTCTCCTAAATTATAATGGAGATTTTCGTCTTCAGGATTAAACCTGACTTTTTCCTTATATTCTTCTATAGTTTCATCATAAATCTCTGCATTTTCATCAAGTTTTCTAAAAGTATAAGGTAAATTTGTATAATCAGGATTAATCCTTGATGCTATCTCAAATTCTTCTATCGCTTGATCTTTAGCACCCCTTTTAGCAAAAACAGATCCCAGAGCATAATGCGCCTGAGCATAATCATATTGACATTTTATTGCCATTTCAAATTCTTTTATCGCCTTCCAATATGCCCCCTTCTGTTCATAAATCATTCCCATACTGTAATAAGCTTCTTTAAAATTCGGATTAATTTTTACTGCTTGTCTAAAATTTTTCACTGCCTGATCAGTCAACCCCCTCTGCTGATAAACTTCTCCAAGACTGAAATAGGCCTTTGTATAATTAGCATCCATTCTTATTATTTTCTTAAATTTTTCTATCGCCTTATCGTTTGATCCTTCTTTTACATATATACATCCAAGGTCATAGTAAGAATCTACCGAATTAGGATATTTTTTTATTTTTTTCTCAAGATTTTTGATGGCTTTATTCTGTAATTTTTTTTCTGATTTTGAACATCCGCATACAAAATTAATTGTCATAAAAATTAAAACTATTTTCAAAATATACCCTTTTATTTTCATTTTTACTCCTTGTTTTTCTCCCGGGGATCTTTTTTATCAATTTCATTCAAAAGTTTAAACGCTAATTTCTCATCTAACTTTTTCAATGCTTCATACCCTTCGCGAACTTCTTCATATTTGCCTGTTTCCAAATATGCTAATCCAAGAATAAAATAAGCATCTGCATTATCCGCATCTATTTCCAATGTTTTCTTACATTTCGTTATTGCTTGATCATATAACTTTTTCTGATAATAAATTAATCCAAGATTATAATATGCTTTCATAAAATCCGGTTTAAGTTCTATTGCTTCTTTATACTCTTTTATTGCCTGATTATTCATTCCTTTTTTATAATATGATAATCCGAGACTATAATGAGCTTCCGGATAATCAGGACGGACTCCCACTGACTGTTTAAACGCCTCTATTGCTTCGGAATGTAAACCCTTTTTATCATAAATCAATCCAAGATTATAATGAGCTTCCGCAAAATAACGATTATTTTTTAGCGCTTCTTTATACATCTGCTCTGCTTTATCAATAAAACCTTTCTTAGCATAAATTACCCCCATATTACAATAAATCTTTTCATTTTCAGAATCAAGTTTAACCGCTTTTTCAAATTCCTGTAGCGACTGATCATACAAACCCTGTTTATTATAGACTACTCCGAGGCTATAGTACACAGTAGGATCTTTTGGGTTAAATTCAAGCGATTCTTCATATTCTGATATAGCTTCATCATATTCCTTCGTTTTTTCATAAACAACACCAAGATTATAATGGGCATCTGCAAAACCCGGGTCAAGAACTATCGTTTCTATATATTCCCCCACTGCTTCATCATACCGGCCCCTTTCCACATAAGCCCCGGCTAAATCATAATGGGCATCTCTATTTCCGGGATTAAGCCTAACTATTTCTTTATAATTTTCTATCACTTCATCATCTAAAAAACCTTTATTCCCGGTTAATTCTCTGGTCTCATACGGTTTATCAGTATATTTAGGATTCAGTCTTACTGCATCGTTAAACTCTTCCAAAGCTTTCTCTCGAGAACCTTTCTGATTATAAATCCATCCTAACTCATAATGTGCCTCTGCATAATCATACTTATACATTATTGCTTTTTTGAATTGTTGCATTCCCTTCCAGTAAAGCCCCCTTGCTTTGTAAACCATTCCAAATTCATAATAAGCTGCAGCATCTCCGGAATTCAGTTTTATCGATTCTTTAAACATTTCTATTGCTTTATCATATGATTTTTTTCGAAAGTAAACAATTCCAAGACCATAATAAGTTTTCGCATGATTAAAATTAATTTTTAATACTTTCTCAAATTCTTTTATTGCCTGATCATACATCTCTTTTTTTGAATAAAAAACCGCAAGATTGTAGTATGCATCTATAGACCCGGGATTTAATTTTATTTCTTTTTCAAACTTCCTTATTTCTTTATTTCTTAAACTTTCTTCTGACCTTGAACACCCCCACAAAAAATTAATACTTATTAAAAGACATATTATTCTACAGATACACTTTTTCCTCTCTTTTTTAAAATACACTTTATTTTTCCTCCGTATTTTCCTGTAAAGAACTCTGAAAACAATTAAATATTGCTAACTCCGATACCTTTTATACCCAATTTGTTAAATTTTTTAGGTCCCCAAAAACATATTTCACGACATATCTTTAAGGAATAATATTTTGAGCCATTTCCTTTCCATAACAAATGGCTTCCCTTATTTTTACAGGATTGAATTCTAAAGTATCGATAACCTCTTTCTGAGGCATAATGGTAATTATTTCAATCTCTCGATATTTATTCAAGGGAACGCCCATCTCTTTGCATAACTCATCCGCACCTTCTATCTTATTCATAATTTTTTTCCACAATTGAACGGTTACATTAATCTTTCTGGAAACTTTAAGGTCATTCTCATATATCTCAGCAAGAAGAATTTCCAAAGTCCTTATTCCAATATAAATTAAATTTTTATAATGCTTAGGATTATAGGGTATTTCTCTGGGTGAAGCTAAAACTACAATAATTTTTTCCGCTCCCAACTTTATGGCTGTAGAAAGCGGAGTAATATCCCTTATTCCTCCATCCACAATTTGTTCATTTTCTATAAAAGGGGGTTGAAAAGCGATAGGAATAGATGTGCTGGCCAAAATCCATTTCTTCAAATTTTTATTATTTTGATTGCTGGAAATATACTTCGTTGTCTGCAAGGATACGGACCCTATTCTTAATTCTTTACCGCTCTTTCTGATTTTATCCGGATCAACATATTTATTTATCTTCTCCCAAAGAGGTTCATTACTGTACATGCTTTGACTCCCAAATAATCCCCCAAAAATACCTAAAAATTTCTTTTTGTAAATATCCCTGTTAGATTTTATTCCTTCCCATAATTCCAATAATTTCGGGAAATCCCCCTGGGCTACCATAGAAGCATTTAAACTTCCTACTGATACACCACAAACAATATCAAAATTTATCTTCTTCTCATTGAGCAAATAATCAAGAACACCTACCTGGAAAGAACCCTTTGCCCCTCCACCGCTCAAAACCAGAGCTGTTTTTCCCATTTCGTCCATCTCCTTTTCTCTATATCATTCATAACTACTTAATACTTTCCAATCTATTCTTCGATCCTTATAATAATGCTTAAAAAAAAGGCAAAATGTATTCTGAACCATCTACCCAATTTTAGCAAAAATAGACATTGGAGGATTATACTACAAATAGAATCTCATTTCAAGCTTTCATTACAGAAAATTACCATAATTTTATTGACAATAACAATAAAAACAATACAATAGATAATAAATCTGTTTTATCAAGTCTCCAGGATAAAAAATGAAACCACTCATATCAGTAATTATAACCACTTATAATCGGCAAAACTTTCTGAAGACTGCCATTGAATCGGTTTTAAAGCAAAGTTTCCAAAATTTTGAGATACTGATTATTGATGACGGTTCAACAGACAACACCGAAGAAACAGTTAAATCCTTCAGGCATAAAAAAATTAAATATATCCACCAAAAAAACCAGGGAGTATCTTCAGCAAGAAACAGGGGAATAAAATCAGCACAAGCCCCTTTTATTTCTTTACTTGATTCCGACGACACCTGGGAAAAAAATAAATTAGAAATTCAATACAAAACAATGTTGGAGAATCCCCAATGCTTACTATCTCATACAGAAGAAATCTGGTATAAAAACGGTAAACTACTAAATCCCAGAAAAATCCATAAAAAACACCACGGTAACATCTTCCACCAATCTTTAAAACTTTGTGCAATCAGTCCTTCCACTGTACTGGCAAAAAAAGATTTATTCGATATTATCGGCCTTTTCGATGAAAAACTTATGGTTTGTGAAGATTATGACCTCTGGCTCAGATTTACCGCCAGATTCCCAATATTGTTAATCCCTGAAGCTCTAACTATTAAACAGGGCGGCCATTCCGATCAGCTTTCGCAAAAATTTACCGGTATGGATAAATTCAGAATCTATGCGATGGAAAAATTGTTAAACAATCCAGAAATAATCTTGAAAAAAGATAAATTAGAAATGACTATTAAAGAATTACGGCGTAAATGTATTATTTACGGAAAAGGATGCTTAAAACATAATAAAAAAGAAGAAGGAGAACATTACCTTGCGTTGGCAAAAAAATACAATTAAACAACCCAGGAATACAAAAAAAGAAATTGAAAAATTAATTAAAGAAAAGATTCATTTTTATTTGGGTATAAATAAAAAAAATGAAATCATAAGGTTAATCTTTGAAATTTTGAAAAAAAACAAAATCACTATTTCACAGTTTTTAAATCTTGATATGATAAAATCATATTTACTTAAACAAAAAGTTGAGTTTAATTCGTTTAAAAAAATACTTTTGCAATTACGTTACCCGGAAACAATTAAAAATGATAAAATTCAAAATTATGAAATATTTTTACCTCCATTAAAAAATTCAGAACCGGATAAAAAATACATTTATTCCGGGAAATTCAAACCAAAAGCTATTTATGTTGAAAAAGAATGTTTAAATTATCCTCTCACTCAAAAAATATTACAAAAATTCCCCAAAATCACTCCTGAAATTATTTCTAAAGTAAAAAATTTCAAAACCAAAATCATAAAAAAGATCACTTCTCTGGAAAAAGATAAACTTTTTCTTATCAGGCAAAATTACGATATACTAAAACCGTGTCCCTGCACAAAAAATGTAATATCCTGTGGATATTACATTTTTAACTTAGGCTTTGGCTGCCCCTATGACTGCACTTACTGTTACCTTCAGCATTATACAAACTTCCCCGGGATACTTATGCCGGTAAATATAGAAGAAATTTTGAGTAAATTAAAACCGCTACTACAGCAAACAAAAATAATTAAAAAAAGGATTGGGACCGGTGAATTTACTGATTCACTCGCCCTTGACGATATTACTGAGTATTCAAAATACATAATTCCTTTTTTTAACCAAACAGAATATATTCTGGAACTCAAAACAAAAAGCACAAATATTGATAATATTTTAAGATTTAACCCTACCCCGCACATTGTAACAGCCTGGTCTTTAAACCCTCAAAAAATAATAGATTCCGAAGAACCTTTTACGCCCTCACTTAAAGAAAGACTCACATCTGCAAAAAAACTGGTAGATAACGGATTTAAGGTCGGTTTTCATTTTGACCCGGTAATTTACTATCCAACATGGGAAAAAGACTATCAGGACATAATAAAAAAAATATATAGTTATGCAGGAAAAAATATTGCCTGGATAAGCATCGGCAGCTTAAGATTTCATCGAACACTCAAACCAATAATCGAAAATAGGCCCCTTCCTACTAAAATTCTTGATGGGGAACTATTAATTCATCCGGATGACAAGAAGATGCGTTATCCGGACTTTATGAGAAAAGAAATTTACCGGAAAATGCTGACGTGGATAAAAAAATACGATAAAAATGCTGTTGTATACTTATGTATGGAATATCCGAATATCTGGAAAGAGTTAAATTTAAAAGTGCCGGATTTTTCTGCAAACAATAGTCAATGAAACCATTTGGTTGTTTCGGTTCTTTTGTAAATAATGTAGAACAAGGTAAGAGTTTTTATAGATAGGGTTGTTTGGCAAAAACAAAATATGCTTTTGCCGGATTTAAATAATAAGATATCCTCGAAATAGCAAGTAAATCAACGCCATTCCCCTACTTTTTGCCCTATCTTTTTTATCATTAAGAAAATCCATTTCCCACAAGATAGTAACCATTCCTTTTGTACGTTAAGTGTTATATTAAAAAAATTAAGCAAAACTTCTATTTCTATCAGGATAACAAAAAACAACGTTGTTACTATAAAAATCTTAAAACGGGGACTTTTAGTTATCTTTAAAAAAGCTTTAAGCGTTTCTCTTTTTTTCTTTTTTTCCTTCTTTTTTATTTCTTCTTTTTTTTCTTTCTTTTTTATTTCTTCTACTAAAACAGTTTTTTGGTCATATAAAGGGGTTGAATTTTCCACGAATTTTCGTAAAACCGAAGGATGATCTAAAGGCAATTTACGGATATATTTTTCTAACTTTCTTTTAATTTGTCCCATACTCTGAAAACGCTTGTTCGGGTTTTTTCTCAAACATTTTTTTATTATTCGTCCTACACCCCAGGGAATCGAGGAATTAATTTTTCTTACCGAAACGGGCTTTTGGTTAATTATTTTTTCAGTTACTTCTCCCTGTTCGTCTTTTTTAAACGGTTTCTTTCCACATAAAAGTTCATACATCACTATGCCCAAAGAAAAAATATCCGACCGGTTATCTATTTTGTTCCCTACTGCCTGCTCCGGGGACATATAGGAATAAGTACCGATAACCACTCCCATATTAGTCAGATTTTTTTCCACAACATGAGCAATCCCAAAATCCAGAATTTTCAACCTCCCTTCTTCGGAAATCATTATATTAGCAGGTTTTAAATCCCGGTGAACAATTCCCTGATTATGGGCATATTCCAGGGCTTTCACTATTTCATAAAAAACAATTAACCCTTCCGGCCCCGGAAAAGAAAAAGTTTGACAAAGGATTTCCTTGAGTGTTTTACCGGAAACATATTCCATCACAATATAGTAAGAATTACCTTTTTTCCAATAATCATAAATATGAATAATAGAATCATTACGGAGAGAAGAAATTATTTTAGCTTCCTGTTCAAAACGGGAAACCAGTTTTTTATGCAGAGAAAATTCCCGCATTAACTGTTTAATAACAACCTGTCTTTCCAGGTTCTTTTGCACTGCCAAATAAATATTAGCTGCACTGCCTGTACTAAGTTGTTTAATTATTTTATATTTTCCTAATTCTTTAAGCATTTTCGGATTAACTTTCTTCCTCTACCTCTACTTTAAAAAGAAGTAAAGTTATATTGTCTTTGCCTCCTTTTTTATTAGCAACAGAAACAAGATTCTTCCCCACAGTTTCTAAATCTTTTTCCCCAAGAGAAAGAAGTTCCCCAAATAATTCGTCATCTTCTACCATCTGGTACAAACCATCACTACAAAGCAAATAAATATCCCCTTGACTGATTTGTTGGGAAAAAATATCAGGGTTAATTCTTCTATTGGGACCGAGGGAACGGGTAATTACATTCTTCTTTTGATGTTGCCGGGCACCCTTGGCATCAAGACGCCCTTCGTTGATCATCTGCTGTACTAAAGTATGATCTTCCGAGAGCTGAACAACATTCCCCTGACGAATTCTGTATAATCTGGAATCCCCGACATGGCCTACATAAAGCTTCCCTTCATAGGGAATCGCTACGGTAAAAGTAGTTCCCATTCCTTTTTTTGAAGTTTCCTTTAAACCATACTGATATACGGCAGTATTAGCTTGTTCAATCGCATATTTAATAATTGCAGAAAAAAAATCCTCTTCTTCTTTCAATTCAAAAGGAATAGTAATATCTTCATCTTCCAAAAAAGGAGAAATTTTTGCCATAAATGTCTCCCCCGCCATCCTACTTGCCACCTCTCCGCCTTCTCTTCCTCCCATTCCGTCAGCAACTAAATATACTTGTCTCTCCCTGTCACAAATATAAAAATCCTCATTTAAAGAACGTCTCTTTCCCAAATCAGTAATACTAAAAACAGAAATTTTCATTCTTTCTATTATTCCTTTTTAAATGCTAAAAAACAGGATACAAAAATTATCCTGCTTATTTCGCCCGGGCAGTATGTAAACTATTACCGCCTAAAACACCCCAGATAATTTCTTTCTCTTTGCATCTTGCATTTGATTCTACAACTATAACTTTACCATCAAGAGTACCGACAACCAAATCAGCCATTCCATTAGCGTTTACATCGGCAATTACCAAAGGAGCCCCTACCGGAGAATGAATATCGAATTGACACAATAAATGCCCGTCTTTTCCGCTAACCAAATAAATAATTCCTTTCCGTGAAACAATAGCCACATCAAGGCTTCTATCACCGTTAAAATCAAAAAGTGCGGCAGAAAACGGAATTTCTTCTCCCATATTAAAATCCCAGAGGTATTTTTTCCCTTCGGTTATCCCATTCACGGCATAAACATGCCCTTTATCCGAACCACACACAACATCCAAAACCCCATCATTATTAATGTCTCCTAAAACGGGAGCAACGGGCAATAATGTTTCATCTGTTAATAACACGGGACTTTCCCACTCCCAAATAATAGCACCGGTTTTTCCATTAAGCACAACCACTTCTTTGGAAAAAACAACAACGACATCTTCAATATCATCATCATCAAATTTTCCTATAGCAGTTGAGGATGGATTTCCTACCCGATGGAAAAGCCACAGTTTTTTACCATCCGTTCCGGATAAAGCATAAAGATTGTCTTTCGCCCCAACAATTACATCAAGAACACCATCACTATTAACATCCATTAATGAGGGGGTTGCCCCTATTCCGCTTTCGGCTTCAAAATGCCAAATTTCTCCTCCCTGTCTCCCATCCAGAGCATAAATAAACTTATCTTTTGAACCCACAATCGTATCGAGGACTTTATCCGCATTTAAATCGGCCAATGCCGGAGAGGAAATAATACCTCCTTTAACTACACTGCTTTCCCAAATCAGCTTCCCTTTCTCACCATCAATAGCATATACTTTTCCCGTTTGTGAACTATCCATTCCGCCAAGTATTCTTTTTCTCTCAGCCCCGATGATAACATCTAAATTACCCCCCTCTTGATTAACATTCCCTAATACCGGAGAAGAAAGAACAGGCCGGCCGGCAATATACGGTTTATTCCAAATACTACCTCCCGTCCGACCATCCAGAGCATAAATAAATCCTTCAGTATCAGCAACTACAATATCATTAAAGGTATCGTTATTTATGTCCCCTATAGCGGGACAAATCTGAATTTCACCTTTAACCTGCTTTTCCCATATTTGACTGAGCACCACCGAATGAGGTTTTTTTCTGTTGGATAATTGAAAAAGCACAACAAAAACAAACACCCCTAATACCACCAATCCTATGTTTTTTACCAGTTTCTTTCCTGTAATTTTTTTAGTTCCGCTTTTAACCCCTATTTCCATTTGAAATTCAAAAACAGCATCACCAATTTGAATTTTGTCTCCCTTTTCCAAAGATTTTTCAGTTACTTTTTCCCCATTGACATAAGTACCATTACTACTTTCTAAATCTGTAAGCACGAATTTACCTTCCACCAGGGAAATCTTACAATGTTCCCGGGAAGCACGCTGGTCTTCCAATTGAATAGTCGCTTCTTCTCCCCGTCCGATTATTGTTTCCCCTTCTATGCTAATTTCTCCCTCAAGATTTTGTGAGCGTTCAACAATTAACTTAGCTATTGGTTCTTCATAAAAAACGGTTTTATCGTCATCAAACATAGTTTTATCATCTTCTTCAAAAACAGTTTTTTCCTCCCCCTCTACACCTGAATTAAAATGCAGTTCAAAATCTCCTATTTTAATAATATCCCCCGTAGATATCTGCCGCGAAGTTATTTTTTCCCCAAGAATCTCCGTACCCCCTGTACTCTGCAAATCCTCTATAGTAAAATTATCTCCCTCTCTCTTTATCTGAGCATGTTTACGGGATACTTTGCGATGATCAAGAACTATATCATTGCCTGCTCTACGGCCAATAGTTGCTACCTCTTTAAGCATTTCATATTCTAATACTATTTCCCCGTTCATTTTTACTGTTATCTTGGGACTACTTTCCAAACATGTTTTTTCATCCAAATCCTCTTCCTGTGTTTGTTCATTCATTTTTTCCTCGTGCCCTCTTACATCTTCGTCCATTCCTTACCTCCCCTAATATTTTTCTTTTACTTATACAACCTATCACTTTTTATTTATTTGTCAATCATTTTCTTTCTATAACTATGATCTGATATTCCACAACCTCTTCATCCATTTTTTTACCATGTCCATGTTCATTTCTTTCCAGAAACGAAATCTTTTTTTGTTTACTGATGAAACAACTATTTTTTTATCAACAGGATTAATAATACCCAACTCTCTTCCCACTTCTCCAAATATTTGTAACACCTTGTCTAATTGCTTATCCGTATGAGTAGCCATATTACTTACCCTAATAAGAGCCCTTCCGGGGGGAACAGCCGGGGATACTATAGGGGTAGTAAAAATTCCCTGATCAAAAAGCATTCGCCACATTTGAAAAGCCTTAAAATCATCACCGACAATAATGGGGATAATAGGTGTATCACTTGTTCCCGTATCAAACCCTAAACCTTTAAATCCTTTCATCATTTTATGCGTATTCCGCCACAACCGTTTAATCCGATAAGTATCTTTTTTTATCACTTCCAGAGCAGTTATTACCGAAGCTACATTGCTGGGAGAAGGGCTGGCACTAAAAATTAGTGCCCTCGCATTATGTTTGAGATAATGAATTATTGATTCATTGGCAGCAATAAATCCTCCTATAGAAGCAAGGGCTTTAGAAAATGTTCCCATAATGATATCTACTTCGTCAGTCAATCCAAAATGTTCACATGTTCCCCTTCCCTGTTTTCCTAAAACCCCCAACGAGTGAGCATCGTCTACCATAATCTGGGCATTATATTTCTTAGCTAATTTTACAATTCCCGGAAGATTAACAATATCCCCTTCCATACTAAAAATACCATCAACAACGATCATCTTAGTCATGTCTTTCAAAGGAATTAAAATTCTCTCCAAATCACGCATATCATTATGCTTAAATCTTTTCATTTGTCCAAAAGAAAGCCGGCAACCATCAATAATACTGGCGTGATCATATTTATCCGTAATTACTATATCATTCTTCCCAATTAATGAAGAAAGAGCTCCCAAATTTGCCTGCATCCCCGTAGAAAAAAGCAACGCTCTTTCTTTCCGAACGAACATAGCCAATTTTTTTTCTAATTCTTCGTGAATATCTAGTGTCCCATTTAAAAAACGGGAACCTACACACCCCACCCCGTATTTTTGGGTCGCTCGAATAGATGATGCTTTTAACCGCCAATAAGAAGTTAAACCAAGATAATTATTAGACCCCATCATTATCACTTTCCTGCCTTCAATAATAACTTCCGGATCCTGTCCCGATTCAACACAATGAAAATAGGGATAACACCCTGTTGCCATTACTTCTTTAGCTATCGTAAATTTTTCACACTTGTCAAAAATATTCATTTTTTCTCCTTTTCAAAATCCATTTTTTATTAATTTTTTTTTATATCTTCTTTGCCTTCAATCACTATTTTAGAAAAATCGGCAACTATTAAAAACAATTCTACAATATTTTGTAATAAAGTCAACCGATTATTTCTCAGCTTTTCATCTTCCACCATTATTTTAACTGCATCGAAAAAATTATTTATATATTTTTGTAACCCTAATAACACTTTTAATCCTTCTTCATATTCACCTTCCTTCAATAATTCCTCTGTTTGTCCTTTTATTTCCCGGTTAAAAATTTCCCAGAGTTCCTTTTCTGCAGGTTCTTGTAGTAATTCCGCCTTTACCCCCGTATTCCCTATCCTGTCCCCGTAAGGAGGTATTTCATCTTTCTTTAATTTCCCTTCTTTTTCTGCCTGCTTCACAATATTACCCGCCCTTTTAAACAAAGTAATTAATTGTATAAAATCAGATAAATGCCGAAAGCGATGAAGAGCACAAGCCCTACTAAAACTATCCGCTACATTTACAAATCCTATACTTAAACTAGCATCGATTTCATCATAACTAAGCTGAAAACCGGTAAAAATCTTTTCAATTCTTTGACGAAAAAATTGTAATATTTGTTGCTTTATTAGTTTTTGTTTTTCTTCTTCCCCATCAAACAAACCCATTGATAAATTCACCAATTCTTCCAGGGATAAATTCCATTTTTTATCAATCATAATCCTAATAATCCCCTGAGCACATTTTTTTAAACCGTAAGGGTCCTGTGAACCGGAAGGAATCAATCCTACACAAA
>CBDUZB010000020.1:0-15090 GCA_965371605.1 uncultured bacterium | reverse complement strand
TTGATTACTTTAAGAAAAACAAAGGAATTAATAACCACAACTCCTGCAGCTAATCCATCCGTACTATCAATCAGATTAATTACATTAGCAAATACGACTAACCAGATAATAGTCAAAAAATTACTTATTATTGCCGAAAAAAAGAAAGAGTTGGATAAAAACGGCAGGGATATACCGGTTACTTTTATTCCACAGGTAACTATCAAAAGGGCCGCAATAACCTGAATTAGCAATTTGGATACTATAGAAACGCCTTTTTTGTCATCAACTATACCCAAAATAATGATAATAAGCACCCCAATAAAAATGCTTACCAATTCCTGTCCAATAAAATTGTTTTTAGCACTAAGAAATACGCGAAAATGAGAATTCAAGAACAAACTGCCTACCGAAAAAACAAATGCCAGAAATATCCCTATCCCTCCCCATAATGGGACCAGATAAAAATCAACTTCATACCCCTTTGACCGTCCATAAACACTATACCGCTCTGCTAAATATCTGGCCAAAAAAGTAAAAAGCAAACCAAATATTAGAGACGTAAAAAATGACCACAAATAAATTTTAATCATTAGCAGTTTTTTAATCTTTCGATATAAATAGGAAATTTCTCACATAAAATTTTTACACGCTTTTTTATTGAATTTAAATATTCCTTGTCTTCCCGACGAATAAAAGCCTCATCTACCATTACGGCAACTTCCTTCATTTCTTCTTCTTTCATCCCGCGGGTAGTTAATGTCGGAGTTCCCAGGCGAATACCACTGGTAACAGCCGGTTTTAAAGGGTCAAAAGGTATACCATTCTTATTTACGGTAATTCCCACTTCACCTAAAATTTTTTCCGCTTCTAACCCGGTTAAATCCTTGTTTCTTAAATCTATTAAAAACAAATGGGTATCCGTTCCACCGGAAACAATTCGATATCCTTTTTTCTCGAATTCCCCGGATAGAACCTTAGCATTGTTTACAATTTGCTGCTGATATTGCCTAAACTCAGGTTTTAACGCCTCTCCCAAAACAACTGCTTTAGCGGCAATGACATGCATTAACGGCCCCCCTTGTAATCCGGGAAAAACTGCTCTGTCAATCATTCGCGCGAATTCATTTTTACACATAATCATTCCACCCCGAGGGCCTCGTAGTGTTTTATGGGTAGTGGTAGTAACAAAATCAGCATACCCAACCGGTGAAGGATGTATCCCTGCAGCGACTAACCCTGCAATATGGGCAATATCTACCATTAAATATGCTCCGACTTTATCACAAATATCCCTGTACTTTTTAAAATCAATAATTCGGGAATAAGCAGACGCACCGGCAACAATTAACTTAGGCCGAAACTCTACTGCCAATTCTTCCATTTGCTCATAATCAATAAGCTCAGTATCCTCTTTAACCGATACAGGAATAATTTTAAAATATTTTCCGGAAAAATTCAGCGGATGTCCATGCGAAAGATGCCCTCCGTGACTTAAATTTAATCCCATAATGGTATCCTGTGGTTTTAGCATTGCAAAATAAACAGCCATATTTGCCTGAGAACCTGAATGAGGCTGAACATTCACATGCTCACAGCCAAATAATTTTTTTGCCCTTTCAATTGCCAGAGATTCCACAACATCCATGTATTCACAACCACCGTAATATCTTTTGCCCGGATACCCTTCCGCATACTTATTAGTCATTATCGAGCCCTGTGCTTCTAAAACCGCCTCCGAAGTAAAATTCTCCGAAGCAATTAATTCCAACCCGTAAATCTGCCTCTCGGTTTCCTTATAAATTGCCTGATATACCTGCTCATCCTGTAACTTTAATTTCTTCATTTGTTTTCAATCTCCTTATTTTGATTGCATTTAATTTTACATTCATTGTCCGTTTTTATTTTTTTAATAACTTTTTTTAAAGAGGTTTTTATTTCTTCCATACAAGATTTATAAATTTCTTCCGACTGCCCTATTGGATCAGCAATTTCCAAATCCTTCCCTTCCTGCGTGAATTCTTTCAACAAAAACATTTTGTTGCTTCCCTTTGCTTGAGGAAATTGGTTTAATATTTTATTCTTGTGTTTCCTTTCCATTACCAAAATCAAATCTGCTTTATTTAGCATTTCATTATCAAAAGGGGCCGACCGATGTCCGGAAACATCAATCCCTTCTTCTTTCATCAAATAAAAAACAGGGGAAGGAACTTTAAAAAAAGGAGACGCAGCTACTCCGGCAGAATAAACCTGCCAGGAGTTTATTCCTTCTTCTTTTAGCATCTTTTTAAATAAAACAGCAGCCATAAGACTCCGGCAAGTATTTCCCGTGCAAACAAAAAAAATATTCTTAATGCTCATTTTAGTGCTCTTCCTTTAACATCCAATACTCTTATTTTATTTCAAGATGAATTTATTCTTACATAATCGAAAGAAAAATCACAGGTATAAATTATTGCTTCTTTCTTGCCAATTTTTAAATCAACGGTTACCTTAAATTCTTTTTGCGAAACAATTTTTTTAAGTGCCGAGAAAGATTTTTTTGTTCCTAAACCATCTCTTACCGCAAGTAATTTACCAAAATAAACATTTATTCGCTGTAAATTAATGTTTTCCGTCAAACTCCCGCAAGCAGCCAGAAGTCTTCCCCAGTTAGGATCATTCCCAAAAAGTGCTGTTTTAAACAAAGGAGAATGAGCAATTCTTCTTGCCACCAAATTTGCCTGCCGGCAGGTTTCCGCTCCCTTGACTTCAATCTGTACTAATTTAGTCGCTCCCTCCCCATCCTCAACAATCATTTTGGCCAAGGCTAAAGTAATCGCATCTAATTTATTTTGAAAAACTTTAAAATGTTTATTTTCACAATCAATCATTTTATTTTTTGCACAACCATTAGCTAAAATAATTACACAATCATTAGTACTCATCTCCCCATCCACGCTAATTATGTTAAAAGATTTTTGCACGGATTCCTGTAACGATTTTTTTAATAATTTTTTATTTATATTTAAATCGGTCAGAACAAAACAAAACATCGTCGCCATATCAGGACAAATCATTCCCGCACCCTTAGCTACACCCAAAATATTAACCTTTTTTTTATTAATACAAAATCGCTCAGACACAAATTTGGGAAAACTATCCGTAGTCATTATCGCCGTAGCCAGGGAAAGAAGTGAATCTTTACCTTTGCCAAGAGAAAAGGGCAGCCTTTTTTTCATTCCGGATTTGATTTTTTCCAAAGGCAGAAAATTACCGATTGTTCCTGTAGAGGCAACTAAAACATTGTTCTCTTTAATTCCAAAAATTTTAGAACCAAACTTACTAATTTCCTCAGCATCTCTCAATCCTTTTTTGCCGGTACAGGCATTGGCACAAACCGAATTGGCAATAACTAATTGCGCTCTTTTGTTTTTAAGGTGTCTCATTGATAATTGAACAGGTGCAGCTTTTAACTTGTTCTTGGTAAAACATGCTGATGCAATAGCTAAATTTTCAGAAAAAATTAATCCCACATCTTTTTTTGTACTCTTATCGAAAATCCCACAGGTAATTCCTCCGACTATAAATCCTTCAGGTATTATTTCTTTAATCTTTTTCATGTTTTCTTTATTATTCACTCGTTTTTTATTACAACTTGAACATTATTCTTTCTTAAGAATATTTGAATAAGGCAGCCCGCAAGCTTCATCAAAACCACACATAAGATTCATGTTTTGTATAGCCTGTCCACCGGCACCTTTGATTAAATTATCTATACTGCTGATTACTATACAGGTGTTTGTCTTTTGGTCAAAAACTACTTTAATATCGCAAAAATTGGTTCCCTGAATATTTTGAATTTCAGGATATTCTTCTCCTTCATAAACACGAATAAAAGGTTTCCCCTGATAAAATTTGTTATAAACATCACTAATACTTTCGATTGAAACATTCTTCCGCAATTTAAGATAGGTCGTTATTAACATCCCACACTTAAATGAACTTACATGAGGAACAAATAAAACATTTATGTTTTCCTTCATTAAAAAACTCAATTCCTGCTCTATCTCGGGAGTATGGGCATGAACACCTACCTTATACGGTTTGATATTCTCCTCCACTTCCATTGCCAAATTACTTTCAACCAATTTTCTGCCTGCTCCGGACACTCCACAGTGAGCATCAATAATAACACCCGCTCCCGAATCAACAAATTTATTGGTGAATAAAGGAGCTGCCCCTAAAATAACACAGGTAGGATAACAACCGGGATTAGCAACAAAAAATGCATTTTTTATTTTTTCAGTATTTATCTCAGGAAGGCCATAAACTGCTTTTTGCAAAATTGTTTCGTCACTATGTTTAACATTATACCACTTCTGATAAAGAGCGGCATTTTTTAGCCTAAAATCAGCACTTAAATCAATAAATTTAATTTTCTTTCCTTTTTCTTTTGCCAGATTAATTAAATCGCATGTTTTTTTTAGAAATTGTCCGTGAGGTTTCGCTAAAAAAACAATATCACATTTTTCAATAACTTCCGCAGCATCGTATCTGCTGGTTTTATGAGAAAAAAGATTTTTCAGCGATTTATGCAAATCTTCTACTTTTTTATCGGGAAAACCATCCGACACTAACAAAGAAATATCTACAAATTCATGATTGCTCAATAGTTTTAGTAACATACCCCCGGTTAAGCCATAAATTCCAATTATTCCTACTCTTACTTTTTTCATATTTATTTTTTCCCTTTTTCCGATTCTTTCTTTGTCTCCAATTCTTCTAATTTAAACTTTGCCAATTTTTCCCATTGTGTATCAGGGTAAAGAGCAACTATTCTTTGATAGGTGGAAATAGCAAGCTCTTTTTTATCCAATTGCTCGCAACATCTTCCAATTGCCTGATAAACACTGGGGACAAGTATATGTTCCTCATTTCTTTCAACAAATCTTTCATAAATCTTCAACGCTTCTTCCCAATTACCCTCTTCTTCATAACAATTGCCTAAATTTATCTCCACAAAAGGAACAATGGGACTTTTTTTATGCTGACTAAGTTGTTTTTTATAAACGGCTACTGCTTCTTTATGTTTTCCCTCTTCATAAAGGACATTCCCTTTAAAAAAAAATGCCAGATTTATAACTTGCGATTGCGGATAATTATTAATAATTTCATCATACAAAGAAATTGCCTGCGTATATTCCTTTTTTGACTGATATCCTTGCGCATTACTCAAAATCGCTGCAGCCTGTAAATTTATCTCATTTCTCCGCCGAAAAAAAAGAAAAACAAATAAACCTATTGCAATTACCAACAATACACCTAAAAAAACTTGTTTTTTATGTGATTGGACGTTCTCTACTGCTCTTTGAAAAAATGATAAAAAAATATCCTTATTTGTCTGTTTACTACCCCATTGTTTAGACATTTATTTCCCCTTTTTAGTTTTCACCAGTTCTTTAGCATTATTCCACATCATTTCCAGGTCATCTTTTTCCAATCCCGCCTCTTTAACTACTTTTAATGCCTGATCATCACTGATTAAGTCTTCCGGAGCGTGAGTATCCGTATTGAGAATTAACCCGGCCTGTAGTTTTTTTGCTAAATTTGCCACGAAGCTATTGGTTAAACAATGACCCCGCCGTGAGCTTATTTCTAATAAAACATTGTTTTTTTTGGCTAACTCTACATCCTCGGATGTAATCCTTCCGGGATGGGCAAGAATATCAATCTCACTTAACAAACCTGCTCTATTTGTCCCCGGAGGAACAGGTTCAACGGTGGTTTCCCCATGGACAATAACAATTTTTGCTCCTAAATGCCGGGCCTGATTAGTTAAAACACTAATTAATCCGGGAGGAACATAAGTTAATTCCACCCCCGGAAGAACTTCTATTTCATATTCCTGTGTTAATTCAGTACAAACCTTAATCATCCGGGGAATGATAAAATCAATATTAGAACTATCCACATGATCGGTAATAGCAATTGCAGTATATCCCTTAATCTTTGCCTGCCAAACAAGTTCGGAAGGAATTAATAATCCATCACTAAAGAATGTATGGGTATGTAAATCAATCATAAAACAACCTCATTCACATCATTTAATTCAGTAAACATACGCCCCTGGAGGGATTCGAACCCCCGGCGCAAGGCTTAGGACGCCCTCGCTCTATCCATCTGAGCTACAGGGGCAAAACATTAATATTTGATAATTGAAAAAATATCATACCCCTTCAATATCTCACTTCCGGGCAAAAAAGAAAGTTCAATCAAAAAACCAAACCCCACAATCTCTCCATTTAGTTTTTTTACCAAATCAACCACGGCCTTTGCTGTTCCCCCCGTAGCTAATAAATCATCCACAATTAATACTTTCATTCCGGGATTTATGCTATCGCGATGTAATTCTATAGAATCCGAACCATATTCTAATTGATACGTTGCTTCTACCGTTTCTGCCGGAAGTTTTCCTGCTTTACGCACTAATGCGATACCAAGCCCCATTTTATAAGCTAAGGCAGCACCCAGGGGAAACCCTCTTGACTCCATACTAACTATTCTGTCAATACTTTTTCCCTGGTAATACTCGGCAAAAATATCTATGACTTTTTTTAATGCCCATCCTTCTTTTAGGAGTGTTGTTATATCTTTAAAAATTATCCCTTTTTTGGGAAAATCCGGAACATCCCGAACCAAATCTTTCAAATCCTGCATTTTATCCTCCTGTAAAAAAATTATAATTATTCCAAACCTTCCTATTTATCGGTTTGAAAATAAAAGGAAACTATGTGTTTTATTAACTGTACTGTTTTTATAAATCTAATCGACGGGCAATTATTCGTAATCTCTCCAAAGCAACTTTTTCGATTTGCCTTACTCTTTCCCGGGAAAGACCCATTTTCTTGCCGATCTCCTGCAAAGTACGGGCACCCTCACCATCCAGGCCAAAACGCAGATTAATTACTTGTCTTTGCTTCTCCTTTAATTTTTGTATTGCTTCTCCCATTTGTTGATTTAATTTCAAAGAGGAAGTAACCTTCTCGGGAGAACTAATCTTAGTCTTATCACTTATCACATCACTTAAAAACAATCCCATCTCATCATCCAGCGGAACATCCAAAGACCCGATAGTTTGGGATACTTCCGTGGCTTCTACAATTCTTTTTATTCTTGCCACCGGAAGACATAAATTTTTGGACATTTCTTTCGAAGAAGGATTTCTTCCTAATTTACGCTGTAACTTTTCCCATGTTTTTACCCATTTTTTTATTGTCTCCAAAGTGTGAATAGGAATTCTAATTGTTTTGGTTTGATTTTCAATTGCTCTCTTCATTGCTTGATTTATCCACCAAATAGCATAAGTACTAAATTTAAATCCTTTCTTATACTCAAATTTTTCAACAGCTCTAATTAACCCGAGGTTACCCTCTTCAACTAAATCAAGAAAAGAAAGGCCCTGCCCATTAAACTTCTTAGCCAAAGTAATCACTAATCGAAGATTCCCTTCAATCATTCTCCGTTTAGCTTTTTTATCCCCTGATTCAACCCTTTCACATAATCCTTCGAACTCATCTTTTCCGATTAAAGGGATTTTTCTGACTTTATTAAAATATAACTTAACAGAATCTAAATTTTGCATAAACCCCTTTCGCAATTAAAATCTAAAACTTAAAATTCCACTATTGCTCAACATGGCTTTATTTACTAATCAATCTTCAAACTAAACATTCAATTACAGGTGTATTATCGTTAATTTCCTCTTATTATAATTATTTTACCCAAAATAGTCAAATTTAAAAGATACAAACTATACTTTTTTGTTCATTTACGGGCCAATAAAAATCACGGTAAACATAACGCTTTAATTCCCCCATAATTATCTCATCCCGTAAAACTTAATCCAAAAATCACATTATCAAGAATATTCGTAATTTTTTTGTTTAAATTGATTATAAATATATCTAACTTTAACTTGGGAGAAAGAAGAAAATGTGTGCCAATATTACACCGTTTTTCATAATCATCATAATCTAAAACAAACATAGATTTATAAATAACTTTATAAAAAGATACAAACGGAGCGGCTTTCAATTGAGAATTTTCAGGATTATCAAAACCTATTCCCCCCTGCAATCCAAAATGATAAAAGCAAGAAAAATGTTTTCCTCCCATCAGGTAAGGGGTATTATTTTTAATGCCTATGGCTAATTTTAATTTATTCAAATCTTCCTTGAAAGGCAAAATCCTGTATTTAGCATTCAACTCCATTTTTTCCAACATATTAATTTCATCAACTTTAACCGTAAAACCAATTTCTCCGCGGGGAATAAGCCCGCAATTAAAACTTGCATTGTATTCATGTACTCCTAAATTATAATTTTTATGTTTAACAACTTCACATGCCGGAGTAATAATATATCCGGTATATCCCTTTATCGCCATCGTATCCTGAAAATATTTTTTTACATAATATTTTCCAGTATCCGCCACAAGGAATTCCGGAGATGAAAAATTTAACAAAATTATAATCAAAAACATTTTTTTCAAAAATTTTTTCATTTTAAAGTTTATCCCCAATAAAACAACAAACAGAAAAAAAACAGCCTGCTAATATAGTAATAAAAAGATTGATTGAACTAACCGCAATATTAACCGCCAGATGATTTGTTGTACTAAACATTTTATTTTTTTTGAGCAAGTACTTTAAGCATAACATCTTTACCTTGATTATTTTTTGGAATACCGAATTAACTCTTTTTGTTCCCCTCCCGATACATTTTTTTGATTGTATCAAAATTAAAAACAAGAACACAAGCATTTTACTATATTATAGAAAACACTATATCACTAACCATAACAAAAACATTAATTCCGGTAATCCTTATCGGCTAAGTTTAGAATTCATCATCTGACATTTCCCCTTTTTCAAACAATTCCGAGTTGAAAACACAAATCCTATTTCTCCCCATTTTTTTTGCCTGGTATAAAGCAATATCAGAACACTCAAATAATTTTTCCGCAGAAAAAATCTTTGGTTGAGGAAATAAAGTTACACCTATGCTTATCGTAATCTTTTTCTTTACCCCTGAAAACTTAGTTTCCTCAACACTTTTTCTTAACTTATTTACCATCTTCAACAAATTAACTTCATTTACCAAAGGAATAATAACACAAAACTCGTCACCCCCGAAACGGGCCAAAATATCTGTTTTTCTGAAAGAATTTCTCATAATATCCGAAATTTTTCGTAAAACAACATTCCCTGTTTTATGCCCGTAAGTATCATTTATGCTTTTAAAATGATCCACATCGAAAATAACAAAAGAGAAACTCGTTTTATATCTGGACGTCTTTTCAAATTCATTTTTAATTGCCCCCTGAAAATAGCGGTAAGTGTATAAGCCCGTTAGTTCGTCAGTAATTGCCTGTTTTTTCAAATATCCCTGTTCCAATAATAAAGCGCTGTATTTATAGAAATTTATCGTTAAATATAAACCCGGTAAAATTAAAAGCGGAGCAAAAAAATCCCCCCATACATTATACATAAACACTTTAAAACCAATAAATTCCAAAACAAATATTTCGGAAAAAAGAAAGATAGCACCCATAAAGAGATTCATCCGAAAAACAAATATCGCTGTAACAATTGCAAAAATCAATATAATAAAAAAATTTAAAATGGGGGAAATTTCTTTTATAAAATTTTCCTCCATCAACATAAGCACCTGATTAGCTAAAATTATAACTCCGGATTTTAATCCCAGCGGAGTAAGAGAAATATCATGGAATGCCTCACTAAACGCTCCAATTATAACTATTTTATCTTTAAAGGTTTCGGGCAAAAAAGTTTCCTTAAGTACTTTCCAAACCGGTATAACCAGAAATCTTTCCCTACCGGCAATATAATTTACAAATATTGTCCCGTCCTTACGAATAGGAATTTGAATTTTTTTGTCTGGGCAAAAAGCCTCGATTTTCGTCAAACCAATTCTTTTTATGTTTTTTATAGGGATACCAAAATAAGAACAAACCAACTTTAATCCAAGAGAGTAATCAATTAATTCTCCGGTATTATATAAAGAAATTAATTGTGCCCGACGAACACACAAATCTTTATCCCGAGAATTATTAACAATACCATATCCCAGAGCAGATTCTGAAAACATTTCACAGGGAACCATATAATCAGGAAAATTAAAATAAGCGGCAAGAAAAACATTTCCCGCTTTTTTCAGGGAATCAGCAAAAAATAAATCAGTTTCTACATTCTGGCTTTCACCCAAAAAAGCTATGTCCATACCAATTACTTTCGGATGATACTGATTGATTCTGTCTATCAGGCAGGCATAAACATCGCGTGACCATGGCCAGCGTTTTCCAATAATTTTATTTGATTCATCATCTATGGAAATTAAAACGATGTTGTCAATCTGTGAACCGGGAATCTTTTTTTTATAGGCTAATCTACAAAAAAAATCATTTGTTTTAAGTTTTAATATGTTAAAATAAGGAATGTGGACAAGAAATGCTGTGTATATTACAGAAAACAAAATACTGATAAGTATTGCATTTTTTAAAGTCGATTTGCGCCAAAATTGTAACACACTCATACCACATTTCCCCTTTTTACTGCCTATTATAAAAAATTCAAGGCATGATATGATAATATAGGATTTGCAAAAAACTCAGTAAGCTCTAAACTTAATTGCGATTTAAATAAAAAAGCCACTCTTCCTCTAATTTTTCAAGGTCTTTATAAAAAATCTTTTTTAATGACACATCAAACTTTTCTCCTTTTCCCAAACATTTCAATAATTTATCGAAATGGTGAAAACCATATCTATCCATCAGATAACAGACAAAAAGTTTAGATTCTAAATAGGCAAGTTTAATATCGTTTATATCATTTCTTGCGGCAAAAATAGTTTCCAATTTAGAAATAGAAATTAATTCTTTTCTTTGCAGTTTGTTTTGCAACCATTTTTTTTCACTGGTAATGTTATCTTTATCAGGCTCTTCAAACTGGGCAATTCCTTCATTTAACCAAATGGGAATATTTCCCTTAGTTATTTTATGAATGAGCGCATGAGTATATTCGTGGAACAAGACGCGCCTTAACAATTTTTCACCTTTAATTAAGTCTTCCTTTTTTACCCTTATTTTCCCGTCATACATTCCTAAAGCCCAATCAAGTGAATTTGTCAGTGTATTAAATTGTTTAGAAGTATAAATAATTACTGTTATCGGAAATGTCGGATATAATTTGAAATCAGATCCTATTTTATACCGGGCATTTTCAAGAATTCTTAAAGCTTTCCATGCATTTTCAGAATCTTTGTATCCTTCAAACTTTACTTTGAAATATTTAATCTTTGCGGTATTGAATTTATTTTCAATCTGATTTTCCCGTTCTACTTTTTCCAACCGTGATTTTAAATCCGTAAGTGACGGATTTAAGGTCAAAGCTTTTCTCCAATATTTAACTGTTTCTTTTAAATTATCCGAAGAATAAGCTATTTCACCTAGATATATATAAGCATTCCAATTTTTATCATCGTAAAGAATTGCTTCTTCTAACAATTGTGAAGCTGAAGAAAATATCCCTTTCCCATATTCATCACCTGCTCTATTAGTCAAAGCAACAGAAAAATTTTTCTTAATTTGGCCATTATCGGGATCGTATTTTAATGCTTCACGGAAAGAGTTACAAACATAAATTAAATTTTCCCCGGAAAAATAAGTTAAAGCATAATTATTATATAAAACCGCAATATTTTTTTTTAATATTTGGTCGGTTTTGTCCAATTCCAATATTTTTTTACTGTATTCAATGGCTTTATTCCAATTTTTATTTTCTACATATTGATTTACGAGATGCTGACAACTTAAAATAAGATTTTTTTTGACCTTCCGATTTCCCTGATTTATTTTTAATTCCTCCTCAAAACAAGCAACCGCTTTTTCATACTTTTTTTGATAAAAATATTCTAACCCATCCGTTTTACCTTGAGAAAAAAGAGGTAAAGAACTAAATAAAAAAAAGACTAATAGATTAACTAAAATATATTTTCTCATTTTTTGCCTTTTTAAAATTATTTTTTTCCACTTCATAAAATCAAAATCAACTACCCCGAGCCCTTCGCTCCTTTCAGTCTCTCAGTATCAATTCGACTACAGAGTTTTTTCAAAAAAAACTCTAAGTCCTTTTTTTATTTAATAAAAAACCGCTTTATCTAAAATCTTTTAATCACTAAGATTTTATGGCTTTCGTAAAAATAAAACAAAAAAAATCACCAATCTGTTTTTCGATAACAATTCCCGTGATTCTTTCACACCTCTTTACGAATATCCAAAAAAACTTACTTTTTTTATTTTAGATAAAGCGGTTTTTCTAAACATTTACACTTTTTACCACAGTTTTTAAACTTCCATTACTTCTTTTTCCTTGCGGGCAACGATTTCATCTATTTTATTAATACTTTCGTTTATCATTTTCTGAATATGTTCCTCTCCCTGATACATATCATCTTCTGAAATTTGTTTTCTTTTCTCGGCGTTTTTCAAAACTTCCATTTCTTCCCGTCGAATATTTCTTGCCGATATGTGATATTTCTCACCTGTTTTTTTTACAACTTTCACCAAATGCTTTCTTCTTTCCTCGGTTAAAGAGGGTATTACGAGACGAATAATTTTACCGTCATTAAGCGGCGTAATACCTAAATCAGATTTCAGTATAGCTTTTTCAATTTCCTTGATTACAGACTTGTCCCATGGTTTTATTTCTATTGTCCTGGCATCAGGAACAGCAACACTGGCAACTTGATTAATAGGAATTAAAGAGCCATAGTATTCTACTTTTATGTGTTCAATTAATGACTGTGATGCCCGACCGGTTCTCAAAGCGGAAAATTCATGAATTAAACCCTCAATACTTTTTTTTGTTTTTTCCTCTACTTTCCGATAAACTTCTTTAATCACCATGTTTTCACCACCTTTCACAGTAAAAATATAAAACTACTGAATAACCGTTCCTACCTTTTCTCCTGAAATTACTTTTTCAATATTATTTTTCCCATTCATATTAAAAACAATTATTGGCATCTTGTTTTCCATACACAATGAAAAAGCGGTAAGATCCATAACCTTAAGTCTTCTTTTAATTGCTTCCAGATAAGTTATTTCTTTGATTTTTTTTGCGGAAGGATTTATCCGAGGATCTTCGTCATAAACACCATCGACATTCGTAGCTTTCAATATAATATCGGCTTTTATTTCAATAGCTTTTAAAACAGCGGCAGTATCTGTTGTAAAATACGGATTTCCCGTTCCTGCAGCAAAAATAACCAACCGCCCTTTTTCTAAATGCCTTACAGCTCTCCGGAGAATATATGGTTCTGCAAGTTTTTGCATTTCTATATTTGTTTGTAATCGTGTATCCATACCCTGTGATTCCAAAGCATTTTGTAAAGCAAGTGCATTAATCACAGTAGCCAGCATTCCCATATAATCCGCAGTAACCCTATCAAAACCCTTTGCCGTAGCACTCATCCCACGCCAAATGTTTCCCCCACCTATTACTATTCCTATTTCTAAGGGAAATCGCTTGATTTTTTTGATCTGTTTTGCAATACTATTCACTTTAAATGAATCTATACCATATCTACCTTTTCCCGCTAAAGATTCCCCGCTTAACTTAAGAAGAATTCTTTTGTATTTATATTTCATTTCTCCCCGGTATTCTTATAATTGATTGTATTTAAAAATTATTCTTCCCCTATTTTAAATCTTGCAAAGCGTTTAATGGTAATATTTTCTCCTAATTTAGAAATAGTTTGGTTTATTAAATCCCCTATTTTTACTTTTGGGTCTTTTACAAATGCCTGTTCCAGAAAGCAAACATCGTTAAAATACTTTTTAATTTTACCTTCAATTACTTTATCCAATATTTTTTCAGGTTTTCCCTCCTTAAGATTTTGTATTTTATATATTTCTTTTTCTTTATTTATTACTTCCTTCGGAACATCTTCAATCCTAGTCCACAAAGGATTCGCCGCAGCAATTTGCATAGCAAGATTTTTCCCTAATTGATTAAATTCATCAGTCCGGGCTACAAAATCCGTCTCACAATTCATTTCCATCATCACCCCTAACTTGTTTCCCATATGTAGATAAGTAAAAACCGTTCCTTCCGAAGCAGTTCTGATTGACTTTTTAATTGCTTTTGCCTTCCCTTTTTCCCTTAAAACATCCATTGCTTTATCTAAAGCACCATTGGTTTCGATTAAGGCTCTTTTACAATCCATTATCCCAACACCCGTCTTTTCCCGCAATTGTTGCACCAATTCCGAACTTATCTTCTGCACGTTAGTTACCCTCCCCTAAACTTATTTCTTCTTTTTCCTTGTTTTCAATTTCTTTACTTTCGTTCTTTTTATCTTCTTCTATTTTTTTATCACGAATTTGAATCCCCTCGATCACCGCATCGGCAATAATACTGGAAATCAACCTAATTGACCTTATTGCGTCGTCATTACCGGGAATTATATGATCTATTTTATCCGGGTCACAGTTTGAATCAACAACAGCAATTACCGGAATCCCTAATTTTCTCCCTTCTGCCACCGCTGTCGCTTCATGATTGGGATCAATTATAAAAATAGCATCCGGAATTCTTTTCATATCCTTAATACCGATTAAGCTCTTTTCTAATTTTGTCCTTTCCTTTTCTATCACGATTCTCTCCTTTTTGGAAAGAAACTCAATCGTTCCATCCGCTTTCATTTCTTCTATGTCCTTAAATCTCTTGATATTTTTTTTGATCGTTTCAAAATTAGTAAGTGTTCCCCCTAACCATTTTTGATTGGCATAAAACATTCCACACCGTTGAGCTTCTGCAACAACCGATTCTCTTGCTTGTTTTTTTGTCCCTACAAACAAAAGACATTTAGACTCAATTGATAAATCCCTAATAAATTTATACACCTTTTTCAGCTCTCGAACTGTTTTTTGTAAATCTATAATATGAATGTTATTCCTCTTCCCAAAAATATACCTGGCCATTTTAGGATTCCACCGTTTAGTTTGATGCCCAAAATGAACCCCTGCTTCCAACAGTTGCTTCATTGA
>CBDUZB010000019.1:0-15216 GCA_965371605.1 uncultured bacterium | reverse complement strand
CACCTCCCGGAAAGTTTCAACTTGTTTTCCAATCCCCTTACGGCATAAAATTACCACCAAATTTTTTTTTGCTTGCGTCTCGGAAACGGGAGATATATCATTCGGTGGATGTTGTACAGATGGGTTTTTTTGGGAAATCTTTACCTTTGCGGGACTGGCCCCCATTAATCCAAACAAACCTGCTTTTCCTTCGTCAAGAATTTTTATTTCTACTTCTTTATGTCCTAATCCTAATTTCTTCAAGCCCTTCTGGATTGCTTCTTCTACTGTTCTTCCCGTTATTTCTAAACCCTTCATAAAGATAATTATCCTCCTAATAGGCCCAAACTTATAAGTCAAAAACACCCCAAAAAACACGGCATTTACAGATTGAGTTTTGCTACAAAAGGCATTATATATTATATAAAAAGAGAAGTCAATGCTAAATTGATTCCTTTTGCCGGTATTTTCTTTTTAAAAGACAAAAGAATGTTTGATACTATTTTCAATGGATTTTTCCGGAGAAAAATTTGTTAAAAAATCGTTTTATAATCAATGTATGAGAGGATAGTTGTTTTAATTTTAAAAAAACTTGAAGTTAGACTAAATTTGTGTTATTATTAAGCACAAATTTAAAAAAGATAGTGCTTTTAAAGAATAAGGGGAGAAAAAAATGTTTCCAATTAATATGGACGAAAAAATGATAATTTTAATTGGAGTAGGGGTTATTATTATTTCCTTGTTATTTAGGGAAAGATTGGATACGACGTTTGATCTAAAAAAGTGGATGATTCTTTTAGTTTTAGGAATTATTATTTATACCGTCTATGCAAATCCAAATAATGTTTTTCCTAAACTAACGCTTCCGATATTGTCAATGGCTGGGCTTTTTATCCTGATACATTTCTAATAAATTTCTCAAGGGAAGATGTATTTAAAAGCACTATTTAATAAAATTATTTCCGGAAAAAAGAAACGGTAAATTATAAAACTCAAGTTAAACTAACAATAAATTAAAATATCCGCAAAATAATTTTTCCTTTCTTTGCCGGTTTCGCAGAAATAGTCTTTGATTACGATAAGGGAATGGGAGTTTCTGAGTGGTTAGAAAAAAGGATACGACAATAAATTATTAAAGGAGAAAAAAGTAGAATAATGACAAAGAACAGAAGAAGTATCTTTTTGTTATGTTCTCTATTATTGCTTTGTTTAGTGGGGGTTAATCATAAAGCTAAAGCGAAAGAACCATTGGAAAAAGGGAATTTTTTTTGGCATTGGCACAGAAAGACCTGTTTAACTGGAAAAAATGTAAAAAAAATCCTACAATTGAATATCAAAGGAATATTTTTTCATATGGGGGAATTTGATTATTATCGGGATAAGCCGCGATTTAAAAGTTTTGAATTCCAAGCCGATACGTTTAAGGAACTTAAAGATTTAAATTTAATACAAGTTCACCTCGTTTATACTTTTTCCGGAACGCCAACAAAAGCTTTTGTTAAATATTTTGATGATAACACGGAAGAGGCCATATGTTTTATTATTGAAGAAATAGAATCAAATTTAAATGTTTTTCAGGGTAAAGGGTTGAAAATATCCGGAATTCAATTGGATATGGAAACAAATTTGAAATTAGGAAATTATACGCGGTTAATCAATACTGTGGCAAAAAGATTTGGCAGGGACTACTTGATTTCCATTACTCCGCGGGTGTATTGGTATAAAAAGAAAGGGTTTGGAGATTTAATTAAAAATGTAGATTTTATTGTACCGATGATTTATGATTATGCTATCGGAAAAAGAGCTAAGAGTTTAATGAAAGTCACGGATATTAAATGGATAAAAAAGGTATTAAAAAAATATAAAGGAATAAAAAAACCTTTTTATGCCGGCCTTCCTACATACAGTTATTGTAAAATATATAATAAAGAGGGAAAAAGAGTAGAATCATGGGCGATACTTTCTGTAAAAGAAGTATCGGAAAAAGAAGCTTTTCGGTTGGTTAAAACAAAAAAAGGAAAAGGGCAAAATACTTATATTTTTAAAGCGCTTTATAGTACAAAATTATCCGGGTATACATTTAGTCCGGGATGGACAGTCAAATTTAACATTCTGACTCTTGATCTCGTAAAAAAGTATGTGAACCTTGTTAATACAATGGAGGGGCATAATTTATTAGGTGTTGCTTTTTTCAGGTATGGGTATTTCAAAGAAGATTTAGTTCTTAATGAAATAGAAATTGCTCAGGCATTGGGGCAGAAGGAGATTAAAGGGTGCATTCCCAAAGGAGAAATTATACTTAATAGGGAGGAATATAAACAACTTGCTATTGGGGAGGAAGTAAAAATAAATTTGCTTTTAATAAATGACGGAGACCAAGATAGTTATGTTGGAAGGGGAGCAAATCAATTATGGTTTGAAGTGGAAAATGGAGAAATAATAAACTATGATATCGGTAGGTTTGATAGTGTAGAAAAGAAAAAAAATAAATTAATTTTAAAGGAAAAACATCTTTCAGTAAATGAGGCAGTATATTCGGGATTAATTAAAATAGAAGTAACAGCAATTCCTTTGATTTTAAGGATTTCAACAAAATCATTGCAATTAAATAAGAAGGGATGGGGTCAACGCGGAAAAGAAGAAATAAAGCTGTTTCCCCCGGAAGAAAAAATAAAAGGTTTCATAGAACGAGAGATAAAAAAAAGGCAGGTAATTGATGAAGAGATTAGAAAAAGAGGGCAAACTGAAAACCAAGGAGAAACTAGCCCGGGAAGTGAAAAGGAAATAAAAAATCAAATAGACATTCAAAAAAAGAAGAAGAGGAGACTAAATTAGAAACGGAACCCAGTGTGGAAAAGGAAGAAAAAGAAGAAAATAAAAGCCAGGAAGGAACGACAATAGAAGAGGATAAAAAGAAGCTATTTCCTTAAATTTGCAAGCTTGACTTTTAATGATAAAGTTTGTTATTCTAATGGGTCAAAAAAGGTTTTAAAACTGATTAGTTTCGGTTATTTTAAAAAAGGTGGAAAAAAATGATACCTCTTATAAAAAAAATAAAAGAAGCGGAAAAAAACGGCGAAAAACAAATTGAACAAGCAGAAAAAGAAGGTAAAAATATTATTAAAGCCGCTGAACAAAAGAAAGAGGAAATGATTAGGGTAGAGGAAAAAAGGGCAAAAGAACAGATAAAAATTTTAATCGAGAAAGCAAAAAAAGAAGGGGAAAGAGGACAAGAAAAAATTATTAAAGAGACTGAGGGGATTAAAGAGCAAATAAAAAACAAAATAAAAGAAAACTTTAATAATGCTCAAGAAATAATAAAAAATAAATTAGGAATAATGGAATAAAAATGGCAATTGCCAAGGTAAAAAAAATAGAAATTATTGCTCACCTTTGCTGTTTGGATAAATTGATGGCGAGAGTAAGAAAACATGGAGTGGTTGAGGTAAAAAAAGCCCGGAAGGGAAAAATAACCGCTTTGTGTTCCTCTTTTGAAGAAACCGTAAAAGAGTCGGAGGAAAAACTTAAAGCAATAAAATATATTGTTCAGTATTTAAAAAAAGTTGTCCCTTTGCAAACTGTTAAGGAAAAAATAAAAGAAGGGAAGTTTGTTTTAAAAAAAGAGGAAATATCCGCAATAATTCAAAGGACGGATATTTTTAATGTGGAAAAAGAATGCCGCTTTTTAGAAAACGAAAATCAGGAATTGGGGCGAAAAAAAAACAATTTAAAAGAACATATCAGGCAGCTTCGTCCCTGGCAAAATTTAACGATATCATCGGAGGCATTGGGTGACACGAAGCATGTAAGTTTTTTGTTGGGGGAAATACCGGAAAAAAAATATTTTTTGCTGGAGAAAGAGCTGAATAAGTATGAAAAAGTGATATTTAATGAGATTAATACAGCGAAAAAAGTTAAATATGGGGTAGTTATTTTTTTAAAGGAAGAAACAGAACAGGTACAAATGGTATTGAAAAAATTTTCGTTTAACCAGGTTGTTTTACCCCTTTCCCCGGAAATTCCGGGAGAATTGCTTGTTCAAAAGGAGCATCTGTTAGAGGAAATAAAAATCAAACAAAAACAATTGGAGGAGAAAGCAAAAAATAAAGCAAAAGATTTTGTCGATTATGTAATTTTATCCGATTATTATGAGGGGATATGGGAAAAAGAGGATATAAAGAAAAATTTTTTAAAGACGAAATCAGTATTTTATATAACCGGCTGGATTTTAGCCGGTAAACAAAAAAAAGTAAAAGATGACCTGGAGAATAATTTTCCGGAAATAGAAGTACACTTTACTCATCCACAAGAAGGAGAAGATGTTCCGGTTGCTCTTGAAAATAAAAAAATAGTAGAACCTTTTGAAGTAATCACGGATTTATACGGTAGGCCTTTTTATTCGGGAATGGATCCTACTCCGGTATTAGCTTTGTTCTACGCTTTGTTCTTTGGGTTATGCATAACCGATGCCGGATACGGGATAATAATTTGCCTCATTACCTCTCTGAGTCTGATCTATTTTAGAAAAACAATGGATGAGCAATTACGTAAATTTATGTATTTATTTTTTTTAGGAGGGGTTTGTACGATTTTAATGGGAATGATGACCGGAGGATGGTTTGGGATGACCGTGAAATGGAAGTTATTTGACCCGATTAACGATTTACAGGTGTTTTTTGCTATAGCCTTGATTTTAGGGGTAATCCATATTGTTTGCGGCTTGGGAATGAAGATATATGAAAATATTGTCCATAAAGAATGGCAGGCAGCAATTTGGGATCAGGGCCTATGGGTTTTACTTATTCTTTCTGCAATCGGATGGGCAATAACAAAAATGGGAATAATTGCGGGAGGCTTTGGGTTATTCTTTAAGTTAGGAATTTGTGTAGGGGCATTGGGAATAATTTGTTTTCAGGGAAGAGGGGTGGATAAAAATCTGGGAAAAAAAACAGATAAAATATATACTTTTTTGTGGGTCATTATGATTATCGGTTTTTCTTTACGGGTAAATGGAATATTTAAATTTCCAAGTGCTTTCTTTTCTTCTTTTTCTTTTTTAGGAATAATTTATTTAGGCCGAAAAAATATCATTTCTCTTTTGGGCAGGATCGGGTTAGGGTGTTATGCTTTATATGGAAGTACCGCTTATTTGGGAGACATTCTTTCTTATTCCCGTTTGGTAGCTCTGGGGTTAGGGACAGGAATTGTGGGATTGGTGGTTAATAAAATTGCCGGAGTTGCCTGTCAAGCCCCTATTTATATAAGCATTATCTTAGTTCCCCTTATTTTAATTTTAGGCCATACCTTTAATTTAGTTATAAATGTACTTAGTGCTTTTGTTCATTCCTGCCGATTGCAATATGTAGAATTTTTTACCAAATTTTACCAATCCGGGGGAAAATTTTTTAAACCGTTTAGAGAAGAATATAAATATATTACCATAAAATCAGAGGATATACCTGATTAATTTTAATAGGAGGTGGAAGAATGTCTTTAGGAATGATGTTATCCCTTTTAGGGGCCATTATTGTGTCAACTGTTTCGGGGATAGGTTCTGCTATTGGAATTTCTATTTCCGGTTCGGCAGCAAATGGTTTGCTTAGTGAAGAACCGGAAAAATTCGGAAAAAGTCTTATTTTAGTGGCTTTACCGGGGACCCAGGGAATTTATGGGCTTGTTTCCGGGGTAGTAATTCTTATTGTTTTAGGCCTTTTTGGAGGCGAGGTTAAAGATCCCAGTACTATGCAGGGATTAGCTATTTTAGGGGTAGGGATATTTGAATCGTTAGTATTATGGTGGTCAGGAATATTTCAGGGAAAAACCTGTGCCGCAGGTATGGGGATTGTAGCTAAAAATCCCGAACACGCAATGAAGGGAGTGGTTAATGGGGTTATGGTGGAAACGTATGCTGTTTTTGGTTTTTTAGCGGCATCGTTAATTCTTTTTATAGCTATTGCTCCGGGATTAAACTGATTGGAAGTAAAAAGAAAAACATTGATAAGGGTGTGATATTATGTCTTTAGAAAAAATTATTGAACGGATAGATAAAGAAGTAGAAAATAATAGCGAGCATATTTTAGATGAAGCAAGAAAAAAAGAAAAAGAAATTTTGGATTTGGCCCGTCGGGAAGCAGAAGAAAAATATAAACAAAGAATAAAGAACGGCGAAGGCAAGGCACAGGCAGTAAAAGAGAATATTTTGGCTCAAGCCCGGTTAGAACAAAAAAAAGAACTTCTTAAAACAAAGCAGGAACAGATAAATAAAATCTATCAGAAAGTATTTGATGATTTATTAATGTCTCCAACCGGGATATACCAAAATTTTATAAAGAAGATGATTTTAGAAATTATGGAACAGGGAAAGGCAGAGCTTTTTATTTCTTCCCGGGATGAGAAAAGAATTACTCCTTCTTTTATCGAGCAGGTAAACAAAGAATTAAAAAAAAGGAAACAAAAAGGGGAGCTCGAACTTTCTTCGGAAAGAGTAGATATAAAAGGAGGATTTATTTTAAGGCAGGGGAAGATAGAATTAGATAATTCTTTTGACACCTGGATTAAAGTAATCAGGGAAGAGACGGAGGAACAGGTAATTAGCAGGTTATTAAATAATCCGGAAAGTAATAACTGATAGAAAACGGACAAAGATTACATAAGGAGTAATGAGGAAAAAATGGATACTGAATATGCCTATGCATCCGGTAAAATTAAGGTATTAGAAAAAAAGTTTTTTAATAAACAGGAGTTGGCCGGGTTATTAGAAATGTCTTTGACCGATATTGTCGGAGAATTGGAAAACAGAGGCTATCCAAAGATAGCTCAAGAAAAAAGTATTATTGAGGATGGGGAGGGGATAGGTTTTTTAGAAGAAATGATTGACAGGCATTTGGATGAGGCATATAATCTGGTCAGGAAATTATCGTTAAATCCTGTTATTACGAACGCTTTTCTTTTCCTTAACGACGGGCATAATTTAAAAGGGTTAATTAAAATAAAGTACATTCAAAAAAAGAAGGAAGAAAATATTTTTATAAAGAGGGGCTTTTTTACAGAAGAGGAATTAAAAAAAATGATTGAAAGGAATATTTTTTCTGCTTTTCCTCCCGGGTTACGAGAACTCCCCCAGAAAGCAATAATGGCCTATAAGCATCAAAAGAATCCTCAAAGGATAGATTTTATTCTGGATGTTGGGTTTTGGGAATATTTTAAAAATCAGACAGGGAAAAATGTGTTTGTAAATGAAATCGGGCAAATAAGAATTGATCTAATTAACCTGTCGGTCTTTTTACGGCTTAAAGAAAAAAAAGAGAAAAAAACTATTTTAGAACAGTCGTTACTTTCCGGGGGGACGATATTAAAAGATAAGTTTTTAAGAAATTTTTCCAAACAGATAAATGATTTCATTAATGATATAAGATTTTCACCTTACAAAAAAACAGTCAGGGCAGGATATGATTATTGGGAAAAGGAGCATTCTTTTGCCCTTTTGGAAAAATTAGGTGACGATTTTTTAATGAATTATATAAAAAGAGCGAAATATGAGTTTTTAAGCATACACCCTTTAATCGGATATCTTTTAGCGAGAGAGAATGAAGCCAAAAATTTACGAATCCTTTTGTGTGGAAAGTGTTCTAATTTAAAGGAAGAACTAATCAAAGAGGAATTAAGAGAGACCTATGTCTAAAATTTGTGTTATTGGGGAAAAGCAATTTATTTATGGGTTTAAAGGGCTGGGAATTTCTATTTTCCCGGTGAAAAATGAAAAAGAAACGGAGGAATCGTTAAAAAAAGCACTCCGGGAAGAATTTTCTATTATTTATTTAATGGAGGATTATTTGCAAAACACGGAAAAAATAGAAAAAATGAGTAAAGATTTACCGGTAACCATAATAACTATTCCCGGGCGAAGAAAAGGAAAAAATGCGGGGTGGATAAAGTTAAAAAAAATGGTGGAAGAAGCCACCGGTGTTGATTTATTGAAAGAATAAAAAAGGTATAATTTAAGGAGAAGATAGTGAAAATAAAAGGAAAAATAATAAAAGTATCGGGCCCTCTGGTAGTGGCTACTGATTTGCCGGGGGTAAAGATGTATGAAGTAGTCCGGGTAGGGGAAGAAGGATTAATCGGGGAAGTAGTGGAGTTAAAAGGAAACCATGTTTCCATTCAGGTTTATGAAGAAACTACAGGTATAGGACCGGGAGAGATTGTTGTTGCTACCGGACAGCCTCTGTCAGTAGAATTAGGCCCGGGCCTGGTTACTTCCATTTATGATGGAATTCAACGGCCGTTAGAAACAATCAAACAGAAAGTGGGTGATTATATTACCCGGGGGATAGATTTACCCAAAATTAATCGGGAGAAAAAATGGAAATTTGTTCCGAAGGTAAAAAAAGGAGAAGAGGTTAAAGCCGGAGATATTTTAGGAGAAGTAAAAGAAACCGAATTAGTAATGCATAAGATTATGGTTCCTCCCGGGGTGGAGGGGACGATAAAAAATATTTTTGAGGGAGAGTTTACTGTAGAAGATACTATTGCGGAATTGAGTGTTGAAGGGGAAAAACAAATAAAAAAACTTTGTATGTTGCAGCATTGGCCGGTGCGGCAAGCACGGCCTTACCGAAAAAAACTTACACTAGATGAGCCGTTAATTACCGGTACGCGGGTAATCGATACTTTTTTTCCCATAGCCAAGGGAGGAACAGCCTGTATTCCGGGACCTTTTGGATCGGGAAAAACGGTTGTCCTTCACCAATTAGCCAAATGGTCGGATGCTGATATTATTGTTTATGTGGGATGTGGAGAGAGGGGAAATGAAATGACTGATGTTTTATTAGAATTTCCGGCATTGAAGGATCCTCTCACCGGGGAATCATTAATTAAAAGAACAATTTTAATTGCTAATACCTCTAATATGCCGGTAGCGGCACGGGAAGCTTCTATTTATACCGGGATTACGCTGGCTGAATATTTCCGGGATATGGGCTATAGGGTAGCTTTAATGGCTGACTCAACCTCCCGCTGGGCAGAAGCATTAAGAGAGATGTCCGGAAGATTGGAAGAAATGCCGGGAGAAGAAGGATATCCTGCCTATTTAGCTTCAAGGATAGCTTCTTTTTATGAGAGGGCAGGAAAGGTAACCTGTTTAGGTTCTGACCAACGAGTAGCTTCGCTTTCTATTATAGGTGCGGTTTCTCCCCCCGGAGGAGACCTGGCTGACCCGGTAGTACAAAATACTTTGCGTATCGTAAAGGTTTTTTGGGGATTGGAAGACCGGCTGGCGTATATGCGTCATTTTCCGGCAATAAACTGGTTGCGTAGTTATTCTTTATATGTAGATAATATCGGTGAATATATGGAAAAAGAAGTAGCTCCGGATTTTATAAAAATGCGTGATGAAGCCCTAAAGATTTTACAAAAAGTAGCTAATCTGGAAGAAATCGTGCGTTTAGTGGGATTAGAGGCATTGTCTTCGGGAGATAGATTGATTTTAGAAATGGGGAAAACAATAAAAGAAGATTTTCTGCATCAACATGCTTTTGATGAAATAGATACGTATACCTCTTTAAAAAAACAGTACCTGATGCTGAAGGTTATTATGAAATTATATTACTTAGCACAGGAATTATTGGACAAAATTCCTTTTGAGCAATTGATGGATTTAAAAGTCAGGGAAAAAATAAGTAAAATGAAATTTATCGAAGAAAAAGAAATTAACCGTTTTGAAGAAATTGAGAAGGAATTGGAAAAAGAGATAAAAATGAAAAAGGATTCTTTGGAAAAAGAAAGCGTATTAAGTGAATAAATAAAGGGTGGTGACTTGAAATGCTTAGCCGGATACTAAATTTTAAAAGAAAGAAAACCTATTGGATTATAGGGTTATTGTTGATTTGTGGGTTATTTTTATCCTGCAGTAAGAGAGAAAAAGAAGTCGTCAAAACGATAAAAGAAAGTGAACATTTAATTCAGGCAAAAGAGGCTTTTCTACAAGGCGATTGGGATAAAGTAATTCAATATGGGGAAGAGGGGATAGAAAAGGATCCGGAGGATGCAATTCTTTGTCAATTATTACTAGCGGCTTATCTATTTAAGGGGGACGATTTTTTTAAAAAGGTAATGGAGGGTGTAATAGAAAAAGAAATACTATTAGAAAAGAATAGAGAAAATTTTTTGAATTGGGCCGAAAATTTGGCTAAAAATAATTCTCGAAACAGTTATGCCCTTTATTGTTTAGGCAAATCAATGGGGATAAAAAAGAAGGCAATCGAATCTTTGAAAAAAGCAATAGAAATTAATCCTCAATTTAGTGAGGCTTATGCCAGATTAGGAATGATTTATGAAGACAAAAAATCATGGGATAAGGCTGAGTTTTATTTAAAAAAAGCTCTGGGAAATAGCCAAAATTCAGAAGCTATAAATTTGTGGCGGTTATCTAATATGTATGTTTCGTCAAAAAAAGATGAATTAGCTGAGTCCTATGCATTAAAGGCTATTGAAAAAAAAGCTGATTTTGAAATGGCACATTTTACTTTAGGCAGTATTTATATCCGGATGGGTGAATTGGGAAAAGCAATCAATTCCTGGAAAGAATTTGTTCGCCTGGATCCTGAGGAAAAAATAGGAAAAGGGATAAAAGAACAGATTTTATCATTAGAAAATACTCTCAGTGAATGTCAATTGACAATAGAAAAAATTACTGTAAACAGGAATAATGCTGCAATATTAATTGAAACTTTGTTACAAGGGGATTGGAATAAATTGATTGAATATGGAGAGAAAGAGGTAAAAAAAGAGCCGGAAAATGCAATTCTTTGCCATCTGCTAAGTTTTGCCTATTGGTTTGGTAGTGACCGCGTTTTTGAAAAATATTTTGAATTTACTAGTGAAAAAAAAATAGTTTTTGAAAAAATAGACTTTGGGTCTAAAAATTTAAAGTGGGCACAAAAATTAAGCAAAAAACATCCCCAAAATTATTATGCGTTACTTTATTTGGGTTATATTAATGGGGGAATAAAAAAGAATAAAGAAGCAATTATATTTTTAAAGAAAGCAATAGAAATTAATCCCCAGTTATACGAAGGATATTATGGATTGGGGATGGTTTATCTGGAAAAAAAATCATGGGAGAAATCTGAGCATTATCTAAGAAAGGCTCTCGAATACACAAAAAACTCACAAGGTAAATGTTTTTTGCAGATTTCTACAACATATGCTAAATTAAAAGAATATGATTTAGCTCTCGATTATCTTTTAAGAGCTCAAGAAAAAATGCCCAAACATTCAGGAGTATATATGGGTTTAGCTGCTCGTCATTTTAAAAGAGGTGATTTGAAAACAGCAAAAGAGTATTGGGAAAAAGTTATTCAGTTAGATCCTGATGGGGAAGATGGAAGAAGGGCTCGGGAAGTGCTTTTCGAATTATCCAAAAGACGAAAATAGATTTTTTCTAAACGAAAAAGAACTTTAAAAATAAAGACAGACAATTATTACATAATAAAAATTTGAGTTATGAATTACAGTCTGAAATTAAATAGGCTTCCGCAAAAGAGCCTTTTTCCCTGTATGGTCATTCCTGCGGAGAGACTGTGTCCTAATTGATGTAGTTGCCCAATTTACTTGTCCTCCGCCTCAGGCGGATTTGGAGGATTGGGCTGCTAATGATTTTGTCGACGAGCCTCATAAATGAGGCAACTACAATTGTTGCAAAAAATGGAGTTATGACACAGTCTGCAAGTGAGGATTGACCCACCTTACGGACTGGTGGACAAGCAAGCAGGGGATGTTTTAGTCTATTTTGCATAACTCTAATTACCGTAAAAAAGAGGAGGGAACATTGAAAGTCAAGGAATATAGAACTATTTCCGGAATGGCCGGGCCGTTGATTTTTGTGGAAGGAACCGAAGGGGTAAAATACGGGGAGATTGTTGAGGTGCGTTTAGGGATTGCCGGTGGGAGTAAGGAAAAAGTGCGTACCGGGAAAGTATTGGAAGTGACGGAAGATAAAGTTTTGGTGCAGTTATTCGAAGGAAGTGCAGGGCTGAATTTAAACGAAAGCCGGATAAGGTTTTTAGGAAGAGGGGTTGAATTAGCGGTTTCACCGGATATGTTGGGGAGAATTTTTAATGGGATGGGAAAACCTATTGATGGAGGGCCGGAAATTATTGCTGAAAAGAAATTGGATATAAACGGGGAATCAATTAACCCCGCTGCCCGGAACTATCCTAACGAATTTATTCAAACAGGGGTTTCTGCTATTGATGGGATGAATACCCTGGTGAGAGGACAAAAGTTACCTATTTTTACCGGTTCGGGCTTGCCCCATAATGAATTGGCTGCCCAGATAACCCGCCAGGCAAAAATTTTAGGTAAAGACGAAAAATTTGCAGTCATTTTTGCGGCGATGGGTATTACTTTCGAAGAAGCTGATTATTTTATTAATGATTTTAAAAAAACCGGGGCTATTGAAAGAGCAGTCCTTTTTATTAATCTGGCTAATGATCCGGCGATAGAACGGTTGGCTACGCCCCGCATAGCTTTAACTGCGGCGGAATATCTGGCTTTTAGCCAGGGGATGCATGTATTAGTCATCCTTACTGATATGACTAACTATGGTGAAGCCTTACGAGAAGTTTCTGCGGCAAGAAAAGAAATTCCGGCCCGTAGGGGTTATCCGGGATATATGTATACGGATTTATCTACTATTTATGAAAGAGCAGGAAGGATCAGGGGGAAAAAGGGGTCCATTACCCAAATTCCTATTTTGAGTATGCCCGAAGACGATAAAACACATCCTTTACCGGATCTTACCGGATATATTACCGAAGGCCAGGTTATTTTAAGCCGGGAATTGTATCACAGGGGTATTTATCCTCCGATAGATATTTTACCTTCTCTTTCCCGCTTGAAGGAAAAAGGTATTGGCCGGGATAAAACAAGAGAAGATCATGCTGATGTAACTTCACAGCTTTTTGCTTCTTATGCCCGGGGAAAAGAAGTTAAAGAATTAGCTGTAATATTAGGGGAGGCAGCTCTTTCCCCTGTAGATAAGTTGTTTTCCCGCTTTGCCGATATATACGAAAATGAATTTGTCAAACAAGCGGAAGATGAAAATCGGAGTATTGAAGATTCTTTAGATCTTGCCTGGAAACTTTTAAAAACACTTCCCCGGCAGGAATTAAAGAGAGTAAAAGATGCGATGGCAGAAAAATACATGGGGAAAGAGTAAACAAATGCGTTTAAATGTTAATCCTAACCGGATGGAATTGCTGAAACTAAAAAAACGGATAGTTTTGGCTCATCGGGGGCATAAATTATTAAAAGACAAGCAGGACGAATTAATGCGTTATTTTTTGAGCCAGTTGACTGAAGTAAAAAAAATGCGTAAAGAAGTAGAAAATGATTTAATCAAAGCACATCAAAACATTCTTATGGCACGAGCGATAAGTTCCCGCCAGATAATAGAAGAAGCCTTACTCTATCCGAGCACAAAAATTGAGATTGAAAGTTCTTTTACCCCTTTGATGAATTTACGATTGGTTAATTACCGGGTGAAAATAGAAGAACAAAAGCTTACTTATGGGTTGGTTAATACCTCAAGCAAATTAGATTATGCCTTGGACTTTTATGCGAAATTATTGCCTAAAATGATAAAATTAGCTCAATTGGAGAAAAATTTAGAGATTGTAGCTAAAGAAATCACTCTTACCCGCCGACGGGTAAATGCCCTGGAATATATATTAATTCCGGATTTGAAGGAAACAATACGCTATATAACAATGAAGCTGATGGAATTAGAGCGGGGAAATCTGGTTCGTTTGATGAAAGTAAAGGATATAGTCAGAAAACATTAGAAATAAGCAAAAGTTAATTAGTTTTATTGGTTGAATTGGTGAAAACATTGATGTAATCTAAATTTGTAGTGGATTAGGATAAAAACTATTTTTAAAACGGAAAGACAATAAATAGATAAAAAAACAAAAATACAAATTGATAAAGTTAAAGAAAAAATTCTTCCGATATTGCTTAAATATTGGGCAACACATATTGGATTATTTGGTTCAATCGTTCATGGTATGATGACTATCAAAAGTGATATTGATGTTCTTGTTGAGTTTCCCAAAAAACTTAATATAAGTCTTTTGGATTTCATTCATATTAGAAATGAAATAAAGGATGTATTAGGTAAAGAGGTTGATTTGATTCAATACCCTGCTATTAAGCCGCTATTAAGAAAGAAGATATTGTCGGAGGAGGTTAAAATACTATGAGTAAAGACATCTCTGTTTATCTTGATGATATTGTAAAAAGTATAAGAGATATTGAAAAATTTACTGAAAATGTTACTTACGAGGTAGGACAAATATAAGTAAAAGAGGTAATTAAAATGCCGGTAATCGGGATGGCTACCAGTAATTTTTTTTTGGTAAAAGATGTTTATGAAGCGGTAAAATTTGCTCGGGATAATGAATTTTCCGGGGTAGAGATATGGAGTGATGTTCCCCATTGTTATGTAGATGATTTTACCCGGGATAAGGAGCAGTGGAGCAGGTTGCATACACTTTTAACGGAAAGTAAGATGAAAAGTGCTTTACATGCTCCTATGTTTGGAATAAATATTGCCTCGGTAAATCATGGTATACGGAAAGAATCGATACGGCAGGTAAAAGCCTCAATAGATTTAGCCCACACCTTAGGAAGTGAAATAGTCGTTTTTCATTCAGGGAAACGCCCTGCGGTAATAACCCCTTCCAGAATAAAAGAGCTAACTTTTAATTTGAATATAGATGCAATCCTGGCGATAAAAAATTATGCCCGGGAAAAAAAAGTGTATGCAATATTAGAAAATTGTGGAGTAGATAAGGATGATTACGAGGAGAGTTTATCTGATTTTGTGCACCTGGTTGAAACCTGTAAAATTGATGTATGCTGGGATGTGGGGCATTCCCACTGTTCCTGGGGGGTAAAAGAGACTTTTGAGTCTTTGAAGAAAAAAATCAGGCACATTCATATTCACGATAATGATAGGTCTTATGACCAGCATTTACCCGTCGGAATGGGAAATATTGATTACCAATTGATTTTTCCTTTTCTAAAAGAATTTCCGGGAATGATTGTTCATGAAATTCAAAGTGTGGATAACTGTGAAGAAAAAACAGTTCAGAGTAAAAAAGAATTGGATAAATTGTTAAGATAGAGAAAAAAGAAGATATTAGTGTAGCACCTCTTACATTCATTGAAGATACT
>CBDUZB010000018.1:0-15781 GCA_965371605.1 uncultured bacterium | reverse complement strand
CTCAGGATCAATTCGACTACAGAGTTTTTTCAAAAAAAAACTCTAAGTCCTTTTTTTATTTCTTAAAACTCTTCCGTATTAACTCCGCTCTCAACTCATCCCTCTGAACAACAGACAACGGCTTCCCTACTAATTCCTGAATATGAGCCGACTGACTCAGAATCATAAGTTCATTAATCAAATAAATATCACAATCCAGGTTTAAATTCAAATACAACCCCAATCTGATTTTGCTCAATAAATCCATTGTTTCATTAAAAGTAATCGAGCGGATATACTTTAATATTCCATACGCTCTATAAATCATATCCTCTACTCCTACCTTGTTTTTTTCCATCAATTTTATCCGGCTCTGCCTTTCAAACTCTATAATCGGCTTTATCACCCGTTCAATATTATCAATTATAGACTCCTCACTTTGCCCTAAAGTAACCGCATTGGAAATTTGAAATAAATCACCCATCACCTCACTCCCTTCTCCATATAATCCTCTAACTACAAAACCTATTTTTGAAAGATTACGCAAAACAGCATCTATTTTCCGGGTTAAAACTAACACCGGTAAATGCATCATACAAGAAACTCTCAACCCTGTACCTACATTGGTAGGACAAGCAGTTAAATAACCCCACTGATGAGAAAAAGCATAATTAATTTTTTCGTTTAGTTTATCATCTATTTTCGTCGCCAGAGCCCAGGCTTTGAACAATTGTAATCCGGAATAAATAACCTGTAAACGCAAATGATCTTCTTCATTAATCATTATGCTGACTACTTCTTTTTTATCTATAGCAACACCCCTGTATCCTTGCTCGAGAGAATGCTCATAACTTATCAAATGTCTTTCCATAAGCAACTGCAAATCTATCTTATCCAATTCCGAAAAGCGTAATATTTGGCTGTCTTTCATATATTGATTAGCTTTTATTGCCTTTTCACTCTTTTCCAGTATTTCTTTTTGCTGAACGCTATTTGCTTTATGGGGAAAAGGAAAAAGGGATAAATTCCGAGCCAGTCTAATGCGGGAAGAAATAACCACATCAAAAAAAGGGCCTTTTTCTTTCCACCATTTACTTTTTTTCTTACACATCCGGATTAACTGCATCATTTCTTCCCACTCCCGCTCAACTTTTTTTCTATTTCCTTTATTTTATCTCTAATCACTGCTGCTTTTTCATATTCCTCTGTCTTTATAACTTCTGAAAGTTCTTTTTTCAAATTTTGTATATTTAAAAAAAACCTATCTTTTTTATTCACTTTTTTAGGAAACGGGCTCTTCCCCGTATGTTGATTATAACCATGAATTCTCTTTAAGAGAGATTGCAATTGCTTAGCAAAAACATTATAACATTGACTACAACCTAATCGCCCCTTTTGCTTAAAATCTTCAAAACTCATATTACATTTTTTACATCTTTGTTCTATTTTCTTTTCTACTCTTAAAGAAGGTTCCAAACCGGAAAGACTGGCCAACAAATTCACTATAGAAAAGGGTACCTTATCAAAAGACATTTTCACCCCTTTCATCCGTGAACATTCTTCGCAAAGATGAAACTTAAATATTTCATCATTTACAATTTCCGTAAAGTGAATACTAGCTTCTCTTTTATGGCATATATCACAAAGCACTTCTTTCCCTCCCTCTGATACAGAACAAAAAACCCGACAAAAAGATAAAAAAGCTATTTCTTAAAACTCTTAGCTTTCAGATGTTTTATACCACTATCCGTCCATCTTCCAAACGAATCTCTCTGTCAGAATGTTTTGCCAATTCTTCATTATGGGTAACGATAATTAAAGTGGCCATTCTACTTTTATTTAAATCCAACAACAATTGAAAAATCTTTTTACCTGTTTCCTTATCCAAATTACCCGTTGGTTCATCAGCTAAAATAAGGGATGGATTATTAATTAATGCACGAGCTATCGACACCCTTTGCTGTTCACCCCCCGATAATTGCGAAGGTTTATGTTTTATTCTGCTTTTTAACCCTACTTCCTCTAATATTTTCAGTGCCCTTTTTTTAATCTCTTCCTTATTTTCATTTCTTTTTTTTGACTGACTTTCCATGTTTTCTGCTCTTATAAAAGCAGGAATCATAACATTTTCCAAAGCAGTAAATTCCGGAAGGAGATGATGAGACTGAAAAACAAAACCAATTTCCCTGCTACGCAAAATTGCTAATTGGTCTCTATTAAAATTACTAATGTCTTCTCCGTTAAAAAAAAAATTGCCTTCACTTGGCCTTTCTATTGTACCAAAAATATGCAGCAAGGTGCTTTTTCCTGCCCCTGAAGGGCCAAAAACAACATATATTTTTCCTTTTTCTATGCTTAAATTAACATTCCTTAAAATATGGAGTTCTTCTTCCCCGGGAAAATAATTCTTACATAAATTCTCTGTTTTTAAAATAATTTCCATTTTTTACCACTAAATCATTTAGACTTATTTTATCCATCTATTCAGACCTAATTGCTTCACACGGATCTAACCGGGATGCCTTGTAAGCAGGATAAATGGTGGACAAAAAACTAATCAAAACAGCAGCTAAACCAACCAAAATAAAATCCATCACCTGAATTTTTACCGGAAAGGTAGCGATATAATAAACATCCGCAGGCAATTTAATGAATTCGTATTTTTCTAATATTTTAGATATAACAAACCCCAGAAAACATCCCGAAACAGTCCCTAAAAAACCAATAATAAACCCTTCCCATAAAAAAATCTTCATAATTGCCCCGTCTTTAGCTCCCATTGCTTTGAGAATTCCAATATCTTTAACTTTTTCCATAGTCATTAAAATCAAAGTGGAAATGATATTAAAGGAAGCAACCAGAACAATTAAAGTCAAAATGATAAACATTCCAATCTTTTCTAATTTCAATGCAGTAAATAAGTTTTTGTTACTACTCATCCAACTTCGTACCCAATAAGGATAGCCAAGCAACTCCTGAAGGTTTGCTGCCACTTGGCTCGCTTTAAATAAATCTTTAATTTTTATTTCTAATCCGGTAATTTTATCGTTTAAATTAAAAAGATTTTGGGCAACACTTAAAGAAATAAAAGCCATATTAGCATCGTACTCATACATGCCGACACTAAAAATACCACCCACTTTAAACTTCTTCATCCGGGGCATCATTCCCATAGGAGTCACTACGCTATAGGGAGAAATCAAAACAACTTCTCCATCCACAAAAACACCTAAATTTCTGGCTAATTCTTCCCCCAAAACAATTCTAGGTAAAGAGTCATCACTCAATAAAGAATTCAAACTTCCTGTCTTAATTTTTTGAGCAATATCAGATACTTTCGTCTCCTGAGAAGGATCAATACCTTTGATTACAGATCCCGATACTTCTTTTCCCGCTTTTAATATTATCTGCCCATATACAAAAGGAGCTACAGCAACGACCTGTTGCTCCTGTTTTATTTTTTCTTTTACTTGAGCTAAATCCGATAAAAGTAAACCTTCCCCTTTTTGATCTAAGACAGATAAATGTGCAGACATCCCCAGAATTTTATTTCTTAAATCATCTTGAAAACCATTCATTACCGAAAGAGTAACGATCAATGCCGCCACTCCCAAAGCCACTCCTCCGATAGAAATAACGGTAATTAAAGATACAAAAATATGTTTCCTTTTAGCAATCAAATACCTTAAACTAATAAAAAGTTCATAATTCATAAATTATTTTATTTAAACCCTAAATCATTCCTTTTTCATTTGTGGAAACAAAACTACCTCTCTAATTGAACTGGAATTGGTTAAAAGCATAACCAATCTATCTATACCGAGCCCCAATCCACCGCAAGGAGGCATTCCATATTCTAAAGCACGAATATAATCGTAATCCATCATTTGTGCTTCCTGGTCCCCTTTTTGCTTTGCCTTCATTTGTTCTCCCATTCTTTTTTTCTGCTCGACCGGGTCATTTAATTCTGAATAAGCATTAGCTAATTCAAAATTGCCGATAAATAACTCAAATCTTTCTACTATTTCCGGATTATCCTCCCTTGATTTAGCTAACGGAGAAAGATCCTTCGGATAATCCGTTATAAATACGGGTTGAACAAGTTTAGGAACCACAAAGACATCAAAAATATGATCGAGAATTTTATGAGATTTAGTATTTATATCATACTTGACCTTCAATTTATCAGCAATTTGCATCATTATTGCTCTATCTGCTATATCATTTTCACTAAAATCAACACCTGTGTTTTCTTGAAGTAATCCCAAAAAACTTTTTCTCTTCCACGGAGGGGTTAAATCTATTTTATTCCCTTTGTATTCAATCTCCAGTTTACCAAAAATTTCTTTAGTGATACCAACGAGCATTTCCTCACAAACTTCCATCATTTCATTATAGTCGCTATACGACTGATATATTTCCAGCATGGTAAATTCAGGATTATGCCGGGTAGAAATACCTTCGTTCCTGAAATTTTTATTTAACTCATAGACTCTTTCTATACCCCCCACAATCAACCGCTTAAGATATAACTCGGGAGCAACCCGCAAAAACAAATCCATATTTAATGCATTATGATGAGTAACAAAAGGCTGAGCGGTAGCCCCTCCCACAACAGATTGCATCATCGGGGTTTCCACTTCCAAAAAATCCCTTTTATCCAAAAACTGCCTGAGCATTTTTATTATTCTGCTGCGTATAACAAAAATTTCCTTTGCCCTGTCATTCATAATTAAATCTACATATCGCTGACGATAGCGAATTTCCGTGTCTTTCAAACCATGCCATTTTTCCGGTAAAACACGCAGCGATTTGGCCAATAAAATTAATTTCTCCGCATGAATAGTAATTTCCCCTGTTCTTGTTTTAAAAACTTTACCTTCCACCCCAACAAAATCACCTATATCCATTCTTTTATAAAAAAGATAGTTTTCCTCTCCTATATCATTTTTACCAACATAAATCTGTACCTTACCCCAACCATCTTTAAGATGAGAAAAACTGACTTTTCCCATAATACGCCTGGACATCATCCGCCCGGCAAAAGATACCCGTCTATCGCTTTCTTCTCCATTACTCAGGGATTTAAATTCTTCGTTAAGGTCAACAGACTTACATTTACCCTCAAATTTGTGAGGAAAAGGATTTACTCCCTTTTCGTATAATTCCGCTAATTTATCCTTCCTTTGTAAAATCAATGAATTAATGTCTTCAGTCACCTCTTATCTCCTTTTAAATTACTAATCGATAAACAAAATTTTCGTCGACAAACTACATAATTTATTAAATATTTTTTATAATACTTTATTTATATAGTCTTGTCAAGATTAAACCCATTATCCTATTTTATACATGGAAAAATAAATTTTTTATCTCTTTATTTTCAAAAACACCCATTCAAAACCTTTAAATATCTGAATAGACAATAGCACACATACCCCACCCACAATAACACCTGCGGCAACATCCAGGGGATAATGCACTCCTACATAAACACGGGAAAAACCTACTACCACCGCTATCCCGAAAACCAAAAGGCCAATCCATACGCGACGCCAGATATAAGTTATCACCATAGCCATAGCAAAAATATTAGAGGCATGAGAAGAAGGCAAAGAAAACCCGCCGGAACCCACCAATTGATGCACATCATCTAAAACCTTGTACGGCCGCAAGCGGTGAAATAATGGCTTTAGCAAGCTGCTGCTTACTTGATCACTTAAAATCAAGGTAATCAGGCAAAGCAAAAAAGTCTTTTTTCCTTTTTTATTACCCCAGATAAATAAACTCAAAAATATTATTATTAACGGGAGCCGCCAATACCTGATATTGGTAATTATCGGCATAATTAAATCAAAGAAGTTATTTTCCAAACCCCGATTTATAAAATAAAATAACTTAACATCTAAAGCGTTCAAAAAATCCATTAACAAGTCCCTTTTATATATTCCATAAAAAAAGATTCATTACCCCTATTATTCGACCTAAAAAGACACCAATAATACGACTGACAGAACACTCTGCTTTCACAACCTTCATATCTCTACTACTTTTCCCGCTCCTCCGCTAACATACTTTTGTGGATAAAGTGATTTTATCTCCGCTTGATATTGTGTACAATGAGTAGGACAAATTAATTCTAATCCTTCAACCAAATCAAATTCCTTAAATCCATGCATCCCCCCAATAATCGCATAAGGTTTTCCCCATTGAACTGCTGAATCCAAAATAGATTTAATTCCCGGATGAGAACATCCCACAATCACAACGACCCCTTTTCCGGTTTTGACAATAAGAGAGTGTTCCTTATTTCCCAATTCACCTGTGGAAAAAATATTATCGTGAATTTTAAATGCTTCTTTTACTTTAACCACTTCTCTCGCTTGATGAGGTTCAGAGGCAGAAACCGGAATATAAACTCTAACCGGATTTATTTTAAGAAAATCGGGAAGTCCCCCGGTATGATCCCAATGATTATGAGAAATAAAAACTTCTTCGATCAGGGCTGGATTTATATTAAGTTTTTCCATGTTATGAAGAAGTATATCTCCATTTGCCCCGGTATCAAACAATATTTTCCGGCCATATACTTCTATTAGACAAGCAAAACCCCAATCAGCCTTAAGATTTACTTTGTCTTTATCTACCTCATTATCATAAATAATAGTGATTTTCATATTAATATTGTTTAACCACACTGTTTTTATTTGTTTTTAGAATTTTGTCTTTTTTTAGTTTCCACGTCATAATTGGGATAATTCACGAATATGGCAGGCTTTAATAATAAAACAATGCAATTACATCAATTACTTCTGGGAAGGAACACAACAAAATTACTTCCTTTTATACTATCCCCTTTAATTCTATCCTCCACCCATATCTTTCCACCGTATCCCTCAACTATTTGCCTCACCAGAGTAAGTCCAAGGCCTGAGCCACCAACACTCTCATCTCCCCGTTGTAATCTATTAAAAATTTTTTCTTTTATCCTATCCGGTATCCCCGGGCCATTGTCTTTAAACTCTATCTTCCAGCACCCTTTATCATTTGACAAACTATGGTTAATCTCTATTTCAACATCTTCTTGCCGATTAAACTTAACTGCATTTTGAAGCAAATTGCTAATTACGTCTTCCATTAATTCATTTCCCTCAATAACAACCTCCCCAGGTAACAAACTATGTTTAATATCAATTTTTTTATCAGGAAAACCGGATTTAATTGGATCTATCATACGTATTAATGTATTATATATATCAATTTTTTCTGTTTTTTCCCCTTTGACCGAAATACCCGATAATTTACGCACATTGGATATTAGTTTTACAATCCTTTTAATTTGGCTTAAGGGGACCTCGATAATTTTTTTAAATTCATCTGATAATTTCGGTTTTTTTGATAACAACAATAAATAATTAAAAACAATCTGAACCATATTACTAATGTCATGATCCATTAAATCATTTAAGAACAAAACACGCTCATGTTCCCTACAAAGTCTTGCCTCCGATTGATATCGTTTTAAGTTATTTTTATAAAAAATCATTAGAAAAAAAACGGATACCACAAAACACATACTCCCTTCTATTAATAATTCCACCCAGTTAATAGGGGTAGCCGGTGCATTAAAAACTATATGAGGTAAATCCAATATCTCATTTGAGAAAATTACCACAATAACAGCAATAAAAAAAGATAAAGGGATCAATAAGTCTTTCATCGCCTTTTGTTTCTGTTCTTTAAAACTGTTTAACCTTTTACACATTTCCTTCTGCCCTCTGTTACAATCCATTCTAATTATTCCTATTCCTGTTTTATTCCCCTTTTCCTCTAAACCAAATAATCCCAGTTATCTTCTCTCTATAATTTAGCATAAAGATAAGGAAAATTTCAATATATTCTTGTTTTTCTGATTTTAATTCACTTGTATTAAATGAACTCCCCCGCAGCAAGCTACGGGAAATTAAATCCGAGCCCCTTCGACTCCCTTCAAGAGAATTTATGCTGAGCAAAGCGAAGTGCTCAGGATCAATTCGACCACAGAGTTTTTATCAGCATAGCTGAAAAACTCTAAGTCTCATTGAATTAAATTCTATTTTTTCCTTAAATAAAATGCAGCCTGGTCTCCCCGGTTTTCTGCATTTAATTTCTTTGCTTTTCGCCTAAAAGCTTTAATTTCCGCCCTTGAAAAAATTGAATTTGAAGGATTTACGACATATGACCGGTTAGACATTAAAGGAATACTTTTTAGATACTGTTCACTTCCCCAAAACTGAAAATCCGTTGAATTATAAACAATTTTTTCCAGATTAAGACCTGCTTTTTGGGCTAATATTCCGACACTTTTTTTAGAATGAAGAAACAAATGTCGTGGAGCATCGAGTTGTACCCAATCGGTACGATAGCGTTCCCAGACATAAGAAGAAACCGTGGGAATTACAATCAAACAAACACCATTTTCCGATAATAACCCTGCTATAACCTGAAGAGTATTTAATTGCTCCGGCATATGCTCAAAGGAATGATGCATCATTATTAAATCCCATTTTCCATCAAGATTACAAATTGTTTTTTTAATTACCTTTAATCCATTATTATACTTAATATCTTCTTTAATATACGGGTCAATTCCCATCAAATTTTTAAAACCCATTTGACTAAGTGTTTCCAGAAAAGAACCTGCTCCACATCCAACATCTAATATCTTTGTCTCCTTGCTTAAATTAACCTTTGATAAGCTTTGAAGATAAAATAAACTACGCAACCATTCGTTAGGAAAGCCTCTATAAATTAATTTACCAATAATCCCTTTATTAAAAACAGCATACCTGTCTCTTAATTTTTTTACCAGTTTCTTAATTGGACTTGTGAATTGATTAGACCCGGCAAGAGAAAAGCTGTAATAATCCGACGAATAATATTTTGAGATATTTAAGGGGACTTTCGAAATTTGCAGGCATTCACATTTTGCACATTGAAAATAAACAAATTTATCCCCCCATCCAAACATCTTTTCCTGTGCTTCATAGAATTTATTGCCTTTTAAGTTATTACAAATTTCACATTTCATTTCTTCCATAATAATCAACTCAATAATAAACCCGCTTCCGTTAATTTATCCTTTATTTTTCGATATATTCACTAATAAAAGAATCCAACCCGTTTTCATAGCATTTTCCCGAACAAACAAAGCCTTCATTATGTGAACCACTAATTTCAAGAAATTTCTTAGGTTCGTTTGCCACTTCAAATAGCCGCCGTCCGTGAACAAAAGGAATTATTTCATCTTCAGGGCTATGAATGATTAAAACCGGAGAATTTACTTCTTTCAAATAATCTATAGTTTTGTATTTAAAACGCGCCAATAATCTAACCGGAAAAAAAGGATATATTTCAGCTCCCATATCCGGGACAGAAGTAAATGCGGATTCTAAAATAAGCAATTTGACTGTGTGCTTTTGCGCTATCCAGGCAGCAATGGAACTACCCAGAGACCTGCCCCAAACGATAATTTTGTCAGCACTTATTTTTTTGTTACTAACAAGGTACTGCCAGGCTCCTTCCACATCAAGATAAGTGCCTTCTTCAGTAATTCTACCTTCACTCCTGCCATACCCCCTATAATCAAAAATAAATGTATCTAATCCCAACCGATTAAATATTTGAATGGTTTCCAACCGATGTGAAATATTACCGGCATTACCATGACAAAATAAAACCACCCCCCTGGCCCTTTCTGCAGGTACAAACCAACCGTGAAGTTTTACTCCATCAGTAGTTTTAAAATAAACATCTTCGTAGGATAATCCCATTGCCCCGGGTAGAAATGTAATTTCACGCTGCGGAAAATAAATAAGATCGGATTGAAACATTAGCAAAAAAACTAACAAAACACAATATACCCCTACAACAATAGCAATTACCATCCAACCTATCGACCAAATTCTCTGCCCAATTACCCCCAAAGAAACCTCCTTAATTCGTACTAAAATATTCTATTTTACCTCCTAAATAGTAATAATAAAAACTACTTCTCTTCTACTTTTTGAGCCAATAATTCTTCTGCTTTTTTTTCATCCATCCGAGATTTTTCTTCCTGATGAATTTTGGCATACATAGCAGAACGAAAAGCATATACTTCAACATTTTCCGGGTTAGAAGCAACTGCTTTATTCATAATTTTAAAAGCCTCGTCTATTCGTTGTAAGAGCATACAGACATTTGCTTTTTCAATATAGGCATAGACAAAATTCGGGTCGGAAGAAATAAACTGATCACAAACCTTTAAGACTTTTTCATAGCAAGCCAAATCACAGCTTTTTTCTATATCTCCGGAATTATTTTCTTTTCTTACACAATCCACCCATTTCTCATTATATTCCCGGGTTTCCGCTATCTTCCCTAATTCACTGTACATCCTGGATAACTCACAATAATAATCGGCACAGTAAGAAGTATCCGAAAAAACTTCAATTATCTTCAAATATAAAACTATTTTTTTCTCTAAAACAGGGTCCGGCTTTGCAGAAAAAAACAATTGTGTACATCCAAAAATGAAAAGCAACAAAACACTACTACTTAACCCCATTATTCGGCTTAAGTGTTTCATTGGCACTATATCTCCTTTAATTATTCAATTCCCCTTTGGCCCCATAATAAAAACCTTACTTTTTCTTGTAATGATTATAACATATCAATTTGTCTGTATTCAATAACAAAGTTTGTTGAAAATTGTTTTTTCATAGTATCTCCTAAAATTAAGAAAAAAAAACATTTCCGCTCTCTTAAAAATATTTTTTTTAACTCAAAGAGGAATACACTTTAAATATTTTTTCGACTCTTCCACAACATTCCAGATTTTTGAATTATTTATCTTTATTTTTGTTTCATTCCGAGGTTGATGCCCATCTTCAATGATTAAAAACCCATCTTTTTTTAATAAACGATGTAATTCTTTCAAAAAAGAAAGAGGAGTTTTAATCATATGAAACATATCTAATGCATAAACCATATCGGCACTATGAGCATTAATATTACAAAAATATCCATTAGCTAACACCGGTTCAACATTTGCTAAATCATATTCTTCTATTTTTTTTTCTACCGCCCTTATTGCTAATTTATGGACATCTACAGCATATACTTTGCCTTTTTCACCTACCAATTGCGATGCCTTTTTTAAATGCCTTCCGGGACCGCAGCCATAGTCTATTACCGTAAAATTTTCTTTAATACCAAAGGTATCCATTCGTTTATCGACCGAGAAAAAGATATCCGATAATTTAAAGAAAAAAGACATTATTTTAAATGACACATCGGGCATTCTTTCTATTTCATTCCCACAAAAATACTTTTTAAATCCCATCAATCAACCCTCCGGTTTTAATTTTTATCCTCTATATATTTAAACCGGTAAATCGCTTTTGACATCTTACCAAACAACATTTCCTCCTGAATAAAAACAGGGGAATTATCTATAAGTTTAGAAAGCCCTTCCCAAAAACCAAACCATCCCAGAGGCATAAGAATAATACCTAAAACATCAAGAGCAAGAGCATTTAAAAATTTTAAATAGGTAGCCATAGTCAAAAAACTCAACGAACAGATTCCAACAAGAACAAATATTGATCCCCGAATACGAAGGAGGGTAATCCTTTTTTTCTTTTGCAAAAACATATGGTAAAAATGCTTTTTCAATCGCTGTCTAACCATATGTTCTGATTTTTCATCTTTTAAGGCAAGAGGAGCATAAATAGTAATGAAATAAGAACCGGTTCTGGTTTCCCGATAACGTTTTTTTAACTCCTCAATAAAATCCCCTGATACTGTCCGCATATTCAAAGGCCTGGGGTCGAAATCCGAAAAGACATCATCCCACGTATCTATCACGATAGCAATTTCTTTTAAGTCTTTTATTCTTTGCTCTTTTATTTTTTCATTATTTTGTTCCATAAATCAATCCTTCCCAAAATAAAATTAGAAAAAAATTCACAAGATATAAAATTTTCTACTTTTATAACCACCGTCTAACACTATTTTTATAATTCAAATATTCCCGGCCAAAAGTCTCTTCCCCTGCCTTTTCCTCATAAGAAATAAAAAGGATATTCATAGCTATAAAAAAAGCAGGCGGAAAAAATTTTTCTTTTTTCATAAATATTCCGGCCCCTTTATTCTTGAATTTCAACAAATGTACCTACTGAAACCAATTCGAACAACTCAATCACTTCTTTATTTTTCATTCTTACACACCCATGTGACGCCGGTGTCCCAATCAATCCTTCTTCCGGTGTTCCATGAATATAAACATAACGCTTCAATGTTTCAAGATTAACACCTGCTTCCAATCCTTTTAACCACATTATACGAGTAGTTACAAAATCATCAGGAACATCTGTCCTGTCGGTATAAATTTTAGCAATTTTTTTCGTATTTTTACGTGCTTTAAAAATTGTCCCAATCTTAGCTCCTTTTCCTCTTTTTTCACAAATATAGTGAGTCCCTAAAGGCGTTTTATTGCTGCCCGGCTTGCTTCCTATTCCATATTTAGAGGTAGAAACAGGATATGTTTTAATAATTTCTCCATTTTTGACAAGATAAAGCTTTTGCTTGGAAATACTTACGACAATAACAAATTGATTGGATTTAAGGCCAAATTTTCCTTTTAATTTTTGCGAAATTTTCTTTCGGTTTAAAATGTTTTCTTTAACAATTGCATTATCTGTCAAAGTTTCACTTTTTTTCTTAACTTCACCTTTTAAACAACCTACAATAGAAAAAAAAATCATTAATAAAATTAACTTCATCTTATCTACTCTGTCTTTTCTCATATGTGTGCCTTTCTAATAACGTAAATCAAACAATAAGGAAAATGCAAATAATGTCTTCAACACATACAATTGATATTAAGCTATCATAATCAAAATAGAAAGTCAATTGGATTTTAGCAATAACAGGCTGACAGCTTTTCCCCTATCAAGAGCTGCCCACATTGTGATATTTTAATGATAGAGACAACTCTACACTTTTTTTATTGTTCTTCTTCAGACTTTTTTTCTTAATATCACCCCTATAAATATTACATTACCGGCCTAACCCCAATTTGTTTCTTCTGTTTTCCTGTTTTTAAGAATTTTTCTTGCTTTCAAAATAAAATTATTTTATACTGAAGTGCTGAATATTTTTAATCAAATCTTGAAATTAAGAAGAGAATTATATGTTTGCTTCTAATATAACAATAAAGTCAAATCTCAAAATCATTTTAGAGGTACTAATTATAATTATCGTCTCACTGTTATTCCTCTTTATATTTTCAGCATACGTCCCTTTTCATATGGACGAATTTTGTCCGTATCATACCCTAAGTTGTCATTATTACCCTCTTAATATGTTAAATACATTTAGAGAGTCTTCTATACAATATGATCTATCGCCAATTTCAAACTATTATCTTCCGCTTAGATCCTTTTATTACGAAGGAAGCTTTCCCTGTCTACTTTATTATCCATTATTTAAACTGTGGCCTTCACCTTATTCTGCAAGGTTATTAGGATTAATAATGTTGGCATTACAAGCTTTTTTTATTTATAAACTTTTTAAAGTTGATTTATTATTGTCTTTTATGCTCCTCCTTTCCTGTATGCCCTATACATTCCAACATTTAATAAGAGGTGGTTTGGCTTTCCAATTATTCTCTGTTTTTTTTATATGTTATTTAGCACAGCGATGGAAAATCTCCATAGAAAACGATACTAAATACAGCTGGCAATATCCATTAATTATAGGGATAGTTATCTTTTTGGGTGTCTGGAATAAACTATCCTATTTCTTCGTATTACCAAGTATTTTCCTTTTACATTACTATTTCATAAGGGAAACTACTGTAACAACATCTCTTAAAAAAAATTCTCTCATCAAGCAGCAGTTAATACTGTATGCTGTAGCAGTAATACCTACTTTTATCCTTTTAAACTCAACGAGCAGAAGTGGATACAAATACTATCATATTATTTCCTGTTCTACAATTACGAATATGTCGAATTTAAAATTTTTGTTACATGCTTTTTCCGATAAATTAGCTATTTATTTTTTTAATCCCTTAAGTACAGCTCACCTCATATTTACCATACCGGGAGGAACCGTTTCTTTCACGGGAGTTTTATTAACTGTAATAATCGGAAGTTTTCTGTTTCTTGGGATTAGACAGTTATATTTAAGGAAAATAAAGTTTAGTTTTGTTCTATTAAATATATTATTATTTTTTCTTGTTATTTTTGTGATGAATCTCTCTCACACAACATGGGCTATGCATCATGTTGCTTTAAGTTTCCCTTTTTTGATACTGGCCTTATTTTATATTTATTCTAAATTACGCAAAAACAGACTTCTCTCAATCTTACTCATTGTATTTGTCATAACAAACTTTAGCTTGTATTTTAATTTAACTAAATTACAACATCAAGAATATGATCATCCATCAAAATTAAAAATAAATACACTCTTAAATAAACAGTATGCAAATCAATATGTCTTTATTGTTATTGACTGGGGAATGTATTATATAAAAGCTTTATACGGAAAGAAAGAGCAATGTGTGCTTTACATCGAACCTTTTGATACTACCGCACAAGTCAAGGAAGTAAAAAAAATTTTAAATAAAATAAAAAGAAAACCATTATTTATTGGAAGAATTGATTCAGTTTCTGATTTGTCTTTAATTAAACAAAGTTTCCCCGATATTATTCAGCTACAAACAGATTTTGATACAGGAAAATGGAGAATTTGGTATAGTCCATAATTATTTTCACACACATGCCATGTATTACCTTTGATAATAGACCCTATACAGTTTCCATTCTAATATTATAATCCTTATTTATAATCCGACTAACATTCAAAAGCTGTTATCAACCCGTCACCCTCCCCGATCGGAGGAAAAACTTCATCAAAATAAATTTGTTCCCTGGTTATAATACTTTTAAGATGACTACACAAACACTTTGTGCATAATGAATTACCTTTATACCCTGAATTTATATTAAACTTATATATATCGCGAAAATAAACTTCCGGAGAACACCAAAGAAAACGAGCTGACCGGCCACAATTACAATGGCTTTTTATTCCGGAGATTAAAACCCTGATTTTTTCAATATCTTCTTTTCTAAAATTATACTTTTGCATTTGCTGAAAGCCATAAAATTGATAAGCATTAAGAGGTTTAAAACGGTTCTACTACTATTGCTTTATATTGAAAAAAATTTAAATATTCCCTATATTTTTCTATAAAACAAGAAGTACATAATTTTAATTTCTCACCTTGCTTATATAATCTGCGATAAGTCGCATCAAAAAAATGATATTTTCTTTTCTCTAAAGTAACATAACATCTTTCACATTTTATTTCCCTCTTGCCAAATAAATTAAACATTTTTGTTGTAAAAACCTCCTTTATAATTGAAAGGATAGACTTCTGCAAAATAGCCTTTTTACCTTTATTGTCATTCCTGCGGAAGCAGGAATCTATTGATATTTTAAGCACATTATAGATTCCGCATCCCCCACTTTCGTGAGGACAGGCAAGTGCGGAATAACTGAATGTGTTATTTTTCACAACTCTTATTGAAAGGATTGCTTAACATAATAAGCAATCTTTTTCTTTTTAATATCCGCTGATTGAAATATTTTTAAATGCCGTCTCAGCTTTCCACTTCCTTCAAGAAAATTATCCAAATCCTGAAACTCTACTCCTCTATCAAACTCAACAGATATATGGTTTTTCCGAACAAAGATTCCGCAAAAT
>CBDUZB010000017.1:0-15880 GCA_965371605.1 uncultured bacterium | reverse complement strand
ATTCTAGTAGAGAAGCAGAAAGTATTCTGTTTACTTTCTTTTTCATTGAGGTAACACATTGCCTAGCAAATAAGAACGTTTATAATTGGGACTTTCAACCATCGGAGAATTGGCAAAAACAGCCGGTTTACCGGTTTCCACTATTAGATATTACACAGACATCGGTTTACTTAAAGTAACAGCAAAAACCACCTCCGGTTATCGATTATATAATGAACAAGTAAGTTTAAGAATAATTCATTTAATTAAACCCTCTTCTGAAAGACGCCGTTCCTTAGTCGAAATTAAAAATTCTCTATATAAAAAACTCTTTGACAAAAATACACCAAAAATCCATGCTATAAAGGAACAACCTATCCAAAATTTTGAGGAAGGGAAAAAAAATGGCAAAAATAGAAATTAATTATTATCTAACTCTTACTGTCACCGGTATTTGCTTGCTTTGTAATTCACATCTCTGTGCTCATTTCGAAGAAATGGGCGTAGGAGCCCGTTGTGTTGGCCGAGGAAAAAATTTTGTTGCGCTTTGTGATGACGCTTACAGCATTTATTATAACCCTGCCGGATTATCACAATTAAACAGAAAAGAACTCACCACCAGTTGCGGAAAAATTCATTGGGGATTGGACGATGATAGCAACTTAATCAATAGTCTCTTTCTCTATGCTCACCCTTTAGAATTCGGCAATAAGGAAACTGATGAACATTCATCATGGGGAACAATTGGCATAGGATGGTTAAATTTTATCCTGGCTGATTTTTATCAGGAAGATACCATTATCCTTTCTTATGGCAAGAAATTGTACAAAAACTATTTTGCCGGAGGAATAAACTTCAAATATTTGGCAAAAAAGTTCGGAAAAGATGATTATACCCAAATAGACCCTATTTTTACCAACGGAACATCTGTTCATAATTACAGCCTGGATATTAGCGGTCTGTACAATTTAAACGATTTTTTTTCTTTTGGCCTTATCCTAACTGACATCAATCAACCTGATTTGGGGCTTAAAGAAAAAGATGAAATCCCTATAGGTTTTAAGCTGGGCTCTGTTTATAAACAGGAAAGTTTCAATGCCGGCTTAGATGTACATTACAGAGATAATAACCTAAAATTCTATGGTGGAGGAGAAAAATGGCTCTTTCAGGAATTAATAGGCATAAGAGGAGGTTTTGGTGTTGGTGATCAGTCATATAGAAATTTAACCTGCGGAATGAGTTGGGTTTCCCCTATGTTTCAAGTAGACTATGCTTTCGCTTACCCTATTAGCGGAATCGAAGAAACATATGGTTCACATCAAATATCTTTGACTATGAGATTCGGCCAGGAAATAAAAATCCAACGTATATTCAGTAAAACAGAGAAAAAATTTTTTACTACTCATTTGCGGAAGGGAATAGATTTATATCAGAAAAACAGATTATCGGAAGCACTTAGCGTCTTTAACAACATTTTTTCTGTTGATCCCCATCACGAATTAGCTCATAAATATGTTGAGAGCATCACGACCAGAATCACCATGCAGACAAAAACACTTTACGACAAAGCTTCTTCTTTCTACAAAAAAAACTTATGGAGAGAAGCCGAAAAAGTATGGCGGAATATTTTAATTTTAAACCCGGCAGAAATACAGGCTAAGACCTATATTACAACGATGAAGCAAAAATTAGAGAAGTCTTTCCAACTGGGAACGAACTCATATCAACTGGGAAAAGATTCCCGGGCAATTAGGGAATGGGAAAAAATTTCAACAGTTTATCCCGGCTATCCCCTGATAGAAGAAAATATTCAAAAAGCACTCGTTAAATTAAAAGAAAAAAACATAGCGATAAAAAAAGATATTATCCAAAAATACATAAAAGAAGGTCGAAATTTTTATCGTAAAAAAAATTATTCTGCTGCAATAAAAAAATGGAAACAAGCATTAAATTTAGAAGAGGGACAAAAAGAAGCCTCCCGCTTATCCAAAAAGTTGGTCAATGAACTTTTTCAAAACGGCAGGCTGCTTTATCAAAAAGGGAAATTTAACCAGGCAATTACCCAATGGAACAACCTACTTAAAATTGTTCCTTCTCATGCCGAAGCTAAAGTCGCTATTAGACAAACCAGAAAAGAATTTATTGAAAAAAGTAATAAACTTTACCAGCAAGGAGTTAACAAATATAATGCAGGAAAATATTTAGAATCCATTATTTTCTGGGAAAAAGCTTTAAAAATTACTCCCGAAAACCATAAAATCAAAGAGATTTGCCTGGAAGCGTATCTGGCTCAAGGAATTTTTTGCTATCGCGAAAACGATTTAAAAGAAGCAGTAAAATTATGGGAAAAAGCATTAACGATTCAATCTCATCATGAAAAAGCATTAAAATATTTAAAAAGAGCAAAGACTAAGATAAAAAGAATTAAACAATTAAAATAGCACATGTACCAATAGCATACTTGTGATTTAATCACTTTTAAAAAACTACTAACTTTACAATCGGGAGGCAGTAATTATGTCAAAAAGAAATATTTTTCTTACATTGTTAATCATCGGCGGTTGCCTTTTCTTTTACCATGAAAAAGGTATAGCAAAAACAGAAAAAGGTGATAAAACCAAGAAATGGACCTTTTACAACAAATCAAATTGCGGCTTAGTAGATAACACAATTAATTGCATGGCTATGGATAAAGGGACTTTATGGGTTGGGACTTATAACGGAGTAAGTCATTTCAACCCTAAAAAAAATCGCTGGACTAATTATACTACCCATAACGGCCTTGCCGGTAATTGGATCAATAGTATTCTTGTAAAAGATAATGAAATATGGTTCGGCACAAAAGAAGGATTAACCCGGTTCAATAAAAAGAAAAAGTTATGGACTAACTATACGGTTAAAGATGGCCTGCCCAATAATCAGGTAAATACACTTCTCAATATTGAAAAAGATCTCTGGATAGGTACGGAAATAGGTTTGACCTCTTTTAATACAATAAATAATAATTTCGGTGCGGTTTACACCACTAAAGACGGCCTCTTTGATAATAGAATTAAAACTTTAATCCGGGACGGAGCTCACCTTCTGGCAGGCACTGTTGGGGCAGTAATTAATACTTTCAATCTCCATACGGGCAAATGGGAAATCCAATCCCCGTCAACTACTCTTTACAGTAATATAGTATTAGCTGTGGAAAAAGGTTTTATCTGGTGCGGAACTAACGGGGGTGGCATACGAAGCTTTAATAAATCTTCTCAAGAATGGAAAAACTATACGACTTCTAACGGCTTGTGTGATAACTTTGTCCAATCAATTGCCAATGATGGAAAAAATATATGGATAGGAACTTTTGATGGAATAAGCCTTCTTAATCTGGATACCAAAAAATGGAAAACATTTTCTGCAAAAAATGGTTTATCGGCAAATGTAATACTGGTGGACGGAAACTATGTCTGGTTTGGTACGGATGAAGGAATTCGCCGATATAACAAACAAATTCCTCAAGTAGAAATTCATTTGGAAAACAGCTACCTTACAAAACTACAAACTTCTTCCCCCTTGAAAATAAATTGTTTAATTTCCAGTAATCAAAAAATTAAACAGACAACAATAGAATACAGCACAGAATCTTTTCCCAATATATGGATTAGCGAAGATATAACCGTCACCCCTACTAAAAGAACCAACCATTTTCAGATTAACTGGCAAATGAAAAATTTACCCTGTTTAAGCGACACCTACAATATCCGCTTAACTGCTGAAGACACAGAAAAAAACAGTAACTCATCTTTGGCAACTATCAAAATAGACACAATTGACCCTAAAATCACCATTGACTCCTCCCCTGATGCCTCTTTGAATATAGGACTGCAAAATATTTCCGGTAAACATAATAAGGCCCGAATTAAACAAATTATCGTTCAACCGGGTAATTTATTAGCTACCTTAAATTCCACCGATCAAACTTTCACGGCTTTAGTCAGCCTACAAGAAGGAAAAAACATTATTACCGCAACCTTAACCGATTGGCTTGACCGAACAGTGACAACAAAAAGTATTATCCAGGCAAAAGCCAAGGCTGCTCCTACAATCATAGTAGAAGACATTCCTGATAAAAAGGAACATTTTACCACCCGGCTTACCCTTCAGGAAACATTGCTTTTTGACTCCGGAAGCGCACAAATAAAGGAGGGGGGAGAAAAAACAATTAATACAGTTGCTAATTTCTTAAAAAGATATTCCCCTGAAAAATATTCCCATCTGGAAATTACGATAAACGGACATACCGACAATGTTCCCATAGAAAAGTGTCTTTATTCTTCCAATTTGAAACTTTCAGAAGCCCGCGCACACAGTGTTTTTCAGTCTTTAATAAGAAATAGCCCTTTATCCGCAGAATCCTTTTCGGTAAAAGGTTACGGAGAAACAAAACCTAAAGCTTCTAATACAACAGCTAAAGGACGGGCTCGAAACCGAAGGGTAGAAATTATAATCCAAACTAAAAATAAATTGTAAGGGTGAATATGTCAAAACAAAAAAGAAGAACAAGTTTAAGAAAAAAATTTAGTTTAATAATCAGCGGATTAATTTGTGTAACAATGTTAAGTGTCGGATTAATTATTTCCAATGAAATAAAAAAACCACTGATTCGCCAGATGCAGAAAAAAGGTGAAGCTTTGGGCTCTAATTTAGCGGCAACAAGTGCAGAAGCTTTATTAAGCGGAGATGAATTGTTATTGGGTATTTATATGGATAAAATTGTAGAAGACAAATCCATGTTATATGCAATGATCCTGGATAAAACAGGTAAAGTTATTTCTCATTCTGACCACCGGATAATCCAAGGAACAACTTTTAAGGACCCTTTTTGGGAAAAAGCAATCGAATTAGAAAAAGGAACCCTTGTTCAACATAACGCCGATCCTTCTATGGATGATTTTTATGACATTACAGTACCTATTTTAAGCAATGGAACAAAATTAGGAATTATCCGTTTAGGATTTTCGGGAAAAGAAATTGCCACAGCCATAAAGCAGGTAAAAAATCTTATTTTTGCTATTACTATTTTTGTGCTTATTTTAGGACTGCCAATTTCATGGATAATGGTTTCTTTTATTACTAAACCAGTGAGAATTCTCACTGAAGGGGTACAAATAATCGGTACCGGTAATCTGGACCACAAAATCATAATACCAACCAAAGACGAAATCGGACAACTAGCTGAAACCTTTAATCAAATGACCCAACAACTAAAAAATGCACAGGGAAAACTTATTGAGAGCGAACGTTTAAAAAAAGAATTACAAATTGCACAACAAATCCAACAATCTCTTCTTCCCAAAAAATGTCCTCAAATTCCAGCTTTTAGTATCAGCACTTTTTATAAAGCGGCAAAAGAAGTCGGAGGTGATTATTATGATTTCTTTTGGGTAACCCCGAAAAAACTGGGCATTGTCATTGCTGACGTTTCCGGAAAAGGAATCCCGGGTTCCTTAGGAATGGCTCTTACCCGCAGTATATTCCGTTCTCAAATAACAGAAACCAGCCAACCGGCGGCAGTTTTGGCTAAAACCAATGTTTTAGTCTGCCGTGACATAAAAAAAGGGCTTTTTGTAACTATGTTCTTTGCCATTCTGAACATAGAAAACAAAACACTTCAATATTCCAGTGCCGGGCATAATCCATTATTATTTATCCACCAAAACAAAGCATCATGGACTAAATCCGGCGGCATAGCTTTGGGAATGGCAGATGAAACGTTATTTAATCAAAACATAAAACAAGAAACTCTTTCTCTAAATAAAGGTGATTTACTAATTTTTTATACCGACGGCATAACAGAAGCAATGAATAAAAAACAAGAAGAATTTGGTGAACCCCGTTTGGAAAATGCAGCTTTGAATTGTAAAGATGATGATGCTGAAACTACTATTACGAAAATTAAAAAAGAAATAGAAATTTTTACCGCCGGTGCCGAACAAAACGATGATATTACTATAATATCATTGAAAACAAAATAGAATTCTGTTATACTCCCTTTGAAAGAAGGAATAATTTTACCGCTTTTTTACCCAAATTAATATTTATGTTAAATAAAAAAATTTTAGATATTTGTGATAACATCATAGAAAAAGGGCTAATCGGCCTTATTTTTTTTCTCCCTTTGGTATTTAACCCCTATTTAAATGACGTTTTTTCTCTACCTAAAACCTGTTTGTTTATTTGTTTCCTTTTAATTTTAGGTACAGCATGGTTAATAAAAACAATCGAAACAGCTACCCTTCCCGTTATATCTTTTAAAAAGCCCCTAAATGTCGCTATCCTTGTTTACTTTATAAGCATTCTTGCTGCGATACTATATTCTACCAATATTTATATTAGCCTGTGGGGAATGTATCTGTTTTATTTTGAAGGATTTATTTGTATAAGCGGTTGTATATTCCTATACTTTTTAGTAATCAACAACTTATCATTTCATAAAATAGAAAAAATAATTTCTTTCCTTTTTATTAGCGGAGCATTGGTTGCCCTATATGGAATATTTCAACATTTTGGCCTGGATTTCGTTAAGTGGTCTTTTTCTCCTCAAGAAAGGGTTTGTTCAACTTTAGGTAATCCTAATTTTCTGGGTGCTTACCTGATTATGCTCATCCCTCTTGCCTTAAGCAGAATAATTAAAAAAGTAAAAATATATTATCTTTTCCTTCTGCTTTTGCTCTTTACCTGTCTCATCTTTACTTATTCACGTGCAGCATGGTTGGGATTAAGCGGTTCAATCCTGTTATGGATAATTTTAACCCCAAAACAACTTTTTTTTCGTTTTCCTAAAAAAATGTTTTACCTAAGCGGAACTATTATTTTATTTATTATCGTCTTTTTATCTTTTTATAAATTCCTTCCCCTAAAAAATATTCATTCGAGTATTTTTTCTCCCGTTGTTGATAGAATTAACTCCATTACCAACCTAAAAGAACGAAATATAGCTTCCCGCTTAAGCGGATGGCAAAGTTGTTTAAAAATGATTAAAAATAACCCGCTTTTGGGTATGGGGCAAGACACATTCGGCATAAACTTTCGCCGCTATATGTCTCCTTCTTATGAAACATTTTCCCGAAGGAATGTCAACGCCGGTTATGCCCATAACGAATTTTTACAAATTATTGTCACCAGAGGGATTATCGGATTAATGATATATCTCTTTTTGTTGTTTACTTTTTTTCAAACAGGAATAAAAATTATCAAAAAAAAAGACTTATCCTTAACCCATTCAGTAAAAAATAGTGGCCAAAACCCCGGCCGGTTGTGCTGCACAGGTTTAGAAATAAAACTTTTAACTGCCGGACTGATGGGTTCCGCTACGGCTCTTTTAATTCAGAATCAATTTAGTTTTAGCATTTTAACAACATCGGTCATTTTTTGGTTATTAGTCAGTTTCATTTCTATTATTGAAAAAGAAACATCTATTCACCCCGTTGCTGAAAAGGAAGAACATCCTATGTTTTCTCTTGTTAGAATTAAATTGCCGTATTTTTTAAATCTAAAAGCCGTTAAATATCCGCTTTATTCTATAATTGGGATTACTACCCTTACACTTACCTTATTTGCTTTTAGAATTTATCAAGCCGACCGCTATTTTAAAAACGGGATGTTTCTCTCCGGTAAAAAAATATATGACAAGGCAATTGAAAAATACAAAAAAGCCGTCCAATTAAATCCTTATCAAGCTATCTATCATCAAAATTTTGCTAAAGCTTACCAGGATAAAGCATTGTTTACCCAAGGCAATAAAGAAAAAAGATTAATTTTAAATCAATCAATTACAGAATATAAAAAATACATTAAATTTATTCCTCAGGATGCCTTGGGATATAACGGCCTGGGGGTAACTTATGTCTATTTAGGAAAAATAGACATACGGTTTTTTAATCCCGCAATAATTAATTTCCAAAAAGCAATCAGGCTGGATCCTTATTTTATAGAGCCTTATACAAATATGGGTTCTACCTATTACTTACAAGGCAATACTAAGTTAGCGATCAGTACCCTTGAAAACTCATTAAATATAAATCCGCGGGTGGCTCTCACCCATTTTAATTTAGGGATTATGTATGCCTTAGAAAAAAATAACCAAAAAGCCATTAATTGCTGGCAAGAAACTTTAAAAATTGACCCAAATTTTACTGAAGCTAAAATACATTTGGCTACTTTAAAAAATACAATTGAAAAAGGAGAACAATAAGTTATGTTTAAAAAAATCATTATGTTTGTTTTTTTACTTTTTATCCTGCAGTTTTCAACTGTAAACCCTTCCTATACTGCCGGTTTATCCACTTCTTTCGGAAAAATACTTATAGAAAATTTGCAAATCGGGGAAACTTATAATACTAAAGACTTAATTAATCTCCCTTTAAAAATAAAAAACACCAGTGATATTGCCCTAACACTCAAAGTAGAACCTGCTTATCCCGGCAAAAATCAATTAGAAATGGACTTTGAAGCTATTCCGGATATTTCCTGGGTAAAAATAGAAAAAGAAATACTTATTATACCCGCTCACCAAACCGGGGAAACAAATTTATTCCTTTCTATTCCTAAAAACAAAAAATATTTAGGAAAAAAATTTATCGTTTATTTTTGGTCACATAGTATCGCCGGTACAGGTTCTATTGCTATAGGCCTGAAAAGTAAACTATTATTTACTATCGCTTCCAAGCATTCCCCCCTTCCTAAAGGAGGAGCTTTTCAAGACGAAACGGGGAAAATAAAAGGAAACTACCAATTCAGCGTTCTTCCTTATGATGTTGTAGTAAAAAATATTAAACGGGGCAAGGTACATAACCTTAAGCAAACCCTTAAAATAATAAATCCCAATAAAAAATATGGTTTTACCTATGAAATAAAAAGTCTTTGTGTAGAAGATGTAGGAGGAAAAATAAAAGAAGGGTACAAAGATACGCCTAATCCTGGATTTTTAACTTTCAATAAAACAAAAATTTTTGTTCCGGCGAAAGAGGAAAGAGAAGTAAAAATGTACCTTTCTTTTCCTAAGGAAAAAGAATACAAGGGGAAAAAATATGTGTTTATCATTCAAACAAAAATACTGGGTGAAAAGGTTCATCTAAAAGTTCTTTCCCGGCTTTATGTTACTGTGAATAGATAAGCTCCATATTAATCAGGATATTAATTGCCTTTTTATGACATGGGTAACCGTTATAGTTAAATATAAAAAAATTTAACATTATTTTTAAAGTATATATTTAAAAAATGAAAAACAGAAGAAATATCAAGCCTATTTTAATTTATAATCAGTTGACAAATACTAAAATTGGTGCTATTTTTATGGTAGAGGATAATTACATTATCTTTACATTGGAAAAAGGTAAATCCGTCGTAAGGCGGAGACACAAAGCTACAGTCCCTGACTTAATCAAGGGAGGCTGGGCTACCCAGGAAAATAGGAAAAAAACTTTTAAAGGCCGGGTAGCCTGTAGATAGAAGCAGGTAATCCGGTTTTTTACATTGGATAACCAATGAATTGCAAGAGTTTAAATGAAACACTTTAAAAATTAAAAAGAAAGGAAGTGATAAAAAAATAAACATAAAATTCTATCCCAAAGGAGGTGAAAAAATAAAGTAAAAAAAAGATGTAGATGTAGATGCAAATATAGGTTTTTACCTGTATAATCTAAGTATATAAATAAGAGGGGGATTAGAAGATGAAAAGGTTAAAATTATTAAGTATTATCGGAATAATGTTTTTGTTGAGTATGACTGCCGGTACTGTTTTCGCCGGTTTAAACGAAGACATTTCTTGTACGGTATTGATTCAGGCTTTAAGCGTGCATGTAGATAGTAGTAGCTATGCTTTCGGAGCATTAGCAACCAGTGGAAGTTCTGAACCAACAACTCAAACCATCACCGTTACTAACAATGGAAATGTAACCGAAACCTATGAGCTAAGCCTTGCTTACGCTGGAGCTTGGACATCGACAACTGGTGACCCAGGAAATGAGACATTCAGAATGTCAGCTGTCTTTTCAGCAAATGCTAACGACGCAGGCAACTACGATGGAGCCGTAGATGCACTGACTACCACCCCTGAACTTTGTATTGCTAATAAATTTGCTATAGACGGTGGCTCAGTTGCTGACAGAGGATATAGTGTTGCCACCAGTGCTGCCAGATCCTTAAATTTCCGTTTTGAAGCACCTACAGTTACGACTGAAACAGCACAGCAGTACATTACGGTTACTATTACCGCTACTGCCAGTTAATAGTTCTCACAAAGATATAAGGTTTACCTTTGGGTTAAAAATTTCATTTTACCCTTTATTCCTTATGTCCTAAAAAAGAACAGGTGTAATTCTATTGAAACGGACTGGATTGCTGAGTGGATGACATCAGCTAAATTAGTCATTTTAGCTAAAACCGATAACTGCAGAGAGATTGATAATCTTGAAAATACTCTGCGCTAATAAAAATTATCCACTCTGAGACAAAAAATACAAACATTAAATTTTTGCCTTGAACTACACCATTTGTTGCTTCAGCTGTAGTTTATTAATGGCGTAATCTGCCTGACCAAATTAAATAGTAGTCATAATTGGTCAAAAAGATTAAGAAAAACAGTAACAATCCTGAAATCAGCAAAAAAGAGGTTTCTTGTGATAATTGAATTAAAACAAAGCCAAAGGGGCAGGGAAGATGAACAGTAGAAGATATAACTCCATTTTCCGAATAGTGATTCTTACCATCAGCCTATTATTAATAGGAATGGTTTTCTATACCCCTTTCCTGGTTGCTGCCCTATCCGAAGATATTTACTGCACAGTGATTATCACTCAAATACCTCCCCCACCGGCTAATTTTTTGGGAACAGCTTTATCTACAACTACTGTTCAATGGTCATGGGATAATGTAGCTAATGAAGACGGATATCGCATTTATACCTCTACCGATGGATTTAAAGTGGAGGTAAGTACTGATATGACGAACTGGCCGGAAGGCGGCTTAAATCCAAATACTCAATATGGACGATATGTTAAATCTTTTAATGGTTTTGGAGAAAGCGCTTCATCCAATCCGGATACCCGCTATACTTTAGCTAATTCCCCTACCGGTCTGAGTTCACCCAACAGCACTCAAACTTCAATTTCTCTTTCCTGGACAGCAGGTACAGGTGGAAACACCCGTTATGCCGTAGAAAGAGCACCGGATAATAGCGGTGCTCCCGGAACATGGGCTTTTATTAGAACCTGGCCGGATAATATTACTACTCCCAATTTCACTGATAATGGTTTAAACAACAATACTACTTATTGGTACCGAATCTGCGGGTATAACGGAGACAGCATTATTACTTCAGCCGGTAATATCGTTTCTCAAACGACACTACCTTTTATTGATACCCTCTTACCCAGAGAACCATCGGGATTAAGAGGGACTCTAAGCCCGAATAGAAGCAGTATCACTTTAAACTGGCATGCGGTAACTCAAAATATTGACGGAACACCCTGTACCGATGTGGCGGGATATAATATCTATCGCAACGATAATGTCCATCTTGATAATTGGGCACAGGTTAACGGCCCATTAGTTACCGAATTATCCTGGACAGACGCAACAATTAACGGACAAGTATTTTATTACACAGTAAAAGCAGAAGATTCTTCAAACAACGAAAGCACTAACGCTACAATGATCGTCGACAGCACCCCGAATACGAATATTATTGCTCTGGCAACAGATTTTTACACCAGAATATTAACGCCGCAAACTATTAATTCCCCGCTTTTCCGGGAAACTAATAATTACAATGATGATTTAGTTCTTACCATTACTCAACCTCAAATAACCATCAACGATGATACTATCTGTTCTTTTCTCTTTGCTGCAAATACCTATACTGACAACCAAATAATTAATTGTGTTTTCCCGGTTCCGGAAGCCGACATTATTCTTCGTTATCCGACAAGCAACGGATTCATTAGCGGAACTGATATTTTTGCTGCTCAGGCCGATGAAAGGCTTGTTGTTTCCTGGCACAACGGAGTAGAATGGATAAACATAGAAGGAACTGTCGATACAGACAACCAAACTATCAGCGTTAAATCTAAATATCTGGGTTATTATAATATTATTCAGAAATTAAGATTTACAAAATTTACTCTGACCAAGGTTTATCCGCGTATTTTCAGCCCGAACAATGACGGAATAAATGATGTAACCAACTTTGTCTTTGAAAATCCTAACAATGAATTAGTTACCGGCAAGATTTACGATTTAGGCGGCTCTTTTGTAGCAGATATGCTTCCCGGAGAAATAACTAATTCTCTTTGCTGGAACGGAAAATTTAATAACGGAAGAAAAGCAAGAAGCGGTGTTTATGTCTATCAATTGAAAGTAAACGGAAAAGCAATAAACGGAACGGTTGTCGTAGCCAGATAACTATTATTTGTAGATATGTGGAGGATTTATAATTTTTATGATAAACTTAATTAAAAAATTTCTTTTGCCAAAAATTAAACTCTTTTTTTTTTCTATTATTCTGTTACTTATCCTTTGTTTACCTGCTCTTGGCGCCACCACTTATGATTTTACGGGTATTACCAATCCTTCTTCTTCCCATATTGCTTATGGTTATGAAATTGATGTAACTGCAGATCCCACCAGTAATACTATTCCCGCTACTGAAATTTCTACCAGTGAATATCAGGGGATTGAAACATCCGACACATCTTATGCAGTCTTTCCCAATCCCGGGGTCGGAAATGACTGTGCCATTCGCTGTAAAATTGAGGTTAATGAAACCCCGGCCAATGTAGGAATGATTTATGCCGAATGGCAAGGCAAGCAGGGAAGCACCTATCCGGTAAGATTTCTTATCTGGAATTATAATAGCTCGGCGTATGAACTGCTCCAAGAGGCAAATGTAGGAACAACAGATGTCACCTTAAGTAGTACAAAAGTTTCCAACTGTGCAAATTATATAGATGGTTCCGGATATATTACCTTATTAGCTTATGAGGCAAATTCATCCCAGCCGGCACGCAGTACAATGTCTATTAACTGTGTAAAGGTTATTATTTCCCTTCGTTCCGATTTAACTTTAAATGCAACAGACATCGGCTTCTCCAATGATGATCCCCCTCCGGGTGGGGAAATTACCATATCCGCCACTATACATAATAATGGGGATGATTATTTCCACCTTTACCAGAATTGGGACGATAATGCAGGGGCTTTAGCTACTGATAGTTATGCTATTAATACTGACGAATTCCTGGCTCAATCATTCACTCCATCCTATAATATTAAATTAGGCAGGATAAGCTTATATATTTCCGCTGCCGGTACTTGCGGAACTTTAACCGTAAAAATAGTCAATGACGACGGCACGGGGAAACCGAGTAATAACGGCGCTGATATTCTATCCACCGCCCCGACTCTGGACAGTGGCCCCGGCACTAAAACATGGATTGATTTTGAATTTTCCGTTCCTCCTGATTTAAGTAACGGAACAACCTATTGGCTCGTTGCCGAAGGTACCGGCGCAGATAACTCCAACTGCTGGGGATGGCAGTGTGACAGAGATACTGGTACGAATTTTCCCGGTGGAAACATAGCAGCCAATACCGGCTCAGGCACTACCTGGATAACATTTTCTGCTACAGATGATTTCTGGTTTAGAGCATATACAGGGACTTTTGTACTATTCTATGACGGTGACCCTGATAGCAGCGGAATATTTATTAGTACCGCTTGTATTAACACCCCCATATCTGGTTCCGGAACGGACATCGTCAACAGTACCTGGACCTATCCCGGAGGAAGCCATGATATTTATATAAAAATCGACCCGGATAATCTAATTACCGAATCTAACGAAACAAATAATAAAGCCTATAAAAATATTGAATGTGAAACCACCCCGCCTAACGCTTTAACTGATTTAGCCGGTCAGACGGGTACGGAAGAAGGAGAGATAGACCTATCCTGGACCGCTCCCGGAGATGACGGAACCGGCGGAAATAATACCGCAGATGCCTACTATACTGTTCGCTACGCAACTTTTTCCTGCCAAGTTGCCGGCTCTACCGAAACATGGTGGAATCATGTAAATGTATCTACTCATACCCAGACCTGGACTGTAGCCGCTCAGGGAAATTCAGAAACAAATACCGTAGATGGCCTTACTCCGGGTACAACTTATTATTTTGCCATAAAAACAACTGATAAATGTTTAAATATATCCGCTATTGACGAAAATGCCGACCAAACCATCACCCAGGCACAAGCCTCTGCCGCAGATACCCCTGCCATCCCTCCGGCAGCTATCACGGATATTGAAGCTAACACCGGAAATGATTTTGGCTCTATAAATTTAAGCTGGACTGCTCCCGGCGACGATGGAGCAGGCGGAGGAAACTGTGTCGGATATGAACTTAGATATTCTTCTACTGCTCAAATAACTTCTGCTAATTATAATAGCGCTGCAATTTATACCGGCGCCTCTTCATGGACCCCGGTGAACTTCGGAACAACAGAAAATAGAATAATTTATGGTTTAGATTCGAATACAGCTTACTGGGTAGCCATAAAAGCTTATGATAACAGTTCTAATTATGGCTCCTGGTCCAGTGTTCCCTATTCAGGTGACGAAAATAAAGCTACTACTAAAACAGGAACCCTCTATTATGTCCATTCCAATGCCCCTAATGACAGTGGTGTGCCTAATAGTAATCCTGCTCTGTTGGATAACTGCTGGAAAACGATAGGACAGGCGTTTTCCGACCTTTGTACTAATGAATCCAATGATTTAACCGGCAAATATCCTTTTTTTATTCAAATTCAAAATAGTGCTGATTATGTAGAAGGAGTTGAACTCTTAAACCTCACCACAACCTCTAATGATACATTAACTATTCGCGCAGCTTCCGGAGAAAGGCCTACATGGAGAAATGATACCAGTACGGTTTTATTCTCTGCTGAGGACCCGCCCCGTCTATCCTACGGTGCACTAAAGGTTTCTATTCCTTATGTTACAGTCGAAGGTATAAATTTTACCGGAACAGAAGCGCATGGGGTTGCAGCACTTGCTTCCTTTATTACTATTCGTAATTGCATATTTCACGATTTAACTAACTGTGATGAATCAAACTTCAATCATAACAGCACTGGAATTTGGCGATTAAGCACAAGTTGTCAGGCATACAATAATACATTTTATAACGTCATCACCGGTATTATTTTTCCGGACTATGCAGGCAATTTGGTCAGAAACAATATTTTCTGTGTGAATGATTGTTCAACTGAAATAGAGCAAGCTTTTTTGACCGTTAATGGTTTTGATAATAGCGCACCGGATTCCGACTATAATACTTTTTATGTTGCCGCCGGTAACCGGCTGGCTTACGCCTGGGGTTTCGGAGAACCGGAAGAAACTTACACCACACTGGCTGATTGGCAAGCCTGTTACCTATCTCCGGATGCAAATTCAATATCAGGAGACCCAAAATTCGTAACCCCCGGCAGTGATTTCCATTTAAAATCCACTGCCGGCCACTGGACAAGCAGCGGCTGGGTTAATGATGCCGAATCCAGCCCGTGCATAGACAATGGAGAACCGTACAATGTCTCTTTAGAATATTCTTTTTATCAAAATGAAACCGCATTTAACGGTAGTAGAGTAAATATGGGCGCTTATGCCAATACATATCAGGCATCCCGCAGCGGTATCCCGGTTATAAGTATTTCCATTGATTCTTCTTCTTATGATTTTGGTACAGTGCTTAAAAACAGTACCAACGTTGCTGTCAGCTCAATTACCGTGACCAATGACGGAAATGTAGCCGAACGATATTCCCTTCACTTGGCAGCCCCTACCGGATGGACCGCTACT
>CBDUZB010000016.1:0-16223 GCA_965371605.1 uncultured bacterium | reverse complement strand
TTTAAGTCTTTTGCCGATAGGTTAAAAATAGAATTTGAGCAGGGTATTACTGCAATTGTGGGCCCTAATGGTTGCGGGAAAACAAATGTAGTAGATGCAATAAAATGGGTAATGGGAGAACAAAGTACCCATCAACTGCGGGGAAAACGGATGGAAGATGTGATTTTCAATGGTTCTCACACCAGAAAGCCTTTGAGTATGGCGGAGGTATCTCTTACCCTGGATAATTCACAAAATGTTTTACCTGTTGATTACAAAGAAGTAAACATTATGCGTCGTTTGTTTCGTTCGGGTGAAAGCGAATATTATATTAATAAAAATCGTTGTCGATTAAAGGATATTGTTGAATTGTTTATGGATACAGGCATGGGAGTAGATAGTTATTCTTTAATTGAGCAAGGCAAGGTAGAATTAATTATCAATGCTAAACCGGAGGAAAGGCGATTTATATTTGAAGAAGCGGCAGGGATTACCAAGTATAAATCCCGCAAAGAAGAAGCATTGCGCAAGTTAGATAAAACAGAGCAGAATCTTACCCGTTTGCAGGATATAATGAGCGAAGTTAAAAGACAAATTGGTTCTTTGGATTATCAATCGCGAAAAGCCCGTCAATTTCAAAAACATAAGGAAGAATTAAAAAAAGTCGAAGTTGGATTTTTAATGCAAAACCTAAAAAAACTTGAACAACAACTTAAAGAAGAAGAAGAGGGGCTGCAAAGTTTTACCCAGGAAACTCAAGGAATTAATGCAAAAATGGCTCAAAGAGAAGCCGGTATCGTTTCTTTGCAAACGGAGTTAACTGATAAGGAAAAAAACCTATTGCTTGTTCAGCAGGAAGTTTTCAATAAATCTTCGGAAATTATTCATTTGGAAGACAAGGTTCAGTCACATCAGACACAACAGGAAGAGCTGCTTTTGAGAAAAAAGAATAATGAAATAGAAATCAAAGAAATGGAAGAAAGATTAAAGAATTCATTTGCCTCCTCAAAAAAGACAGAAGAAGATTTTAATTTTTATCAGGGAAAAACTTCAACGGAAGGGGAGAAAGATTCTCAAAAAGAAGAAAGTTATAAAAAGGCAGAAGAACAATTAAAAGAATTGGATAATAGCTTTAGAGCAGGCAAAGAAGAAATAATAAATTTATTAACCCAAAAATCAAAAATAAAAAACAAAATTTCCGCTTCGGAAGTATATCTGGAAAATTTTAAAACAAAAAAAGAAAAACTATTAATAGAAAAAAGAATAAAAGAAGAGCAAAAGCAGTTAATAGAACAGGAAAAAAATAAAATTCAGCAATTAATTATTGAAAAAGAAAAAAAATTAGAGTTTTTTGAAGAACAAAAAAAATCAATGCTGATTGATAAAAAAGACAAAGATTTTGCATCCAGTGAATCTAAAAATCTGATGCTCAAATTAAAGGATGCACTGGTAAGTCTTCGAGAAAATATTCACGGGTATAATCCTGACGAAACAAATAAAAAATTAGAAGAAATAAATATTTTATTGGATAAAATGATAAATATTTCCAAACAAATAGACGAGACATTATTGTTTGAGCAAAAAAGATTGCCTGAAATAGAAGAAGAAAGGATAATTCTTGCCGGCCTTCAAAAAGATAAAGAACAAAAAGGTAAAGAACAAAAATTTCTTTTAGCGGACATAGAGTCTGTTTTTCGGGAAAAAGAAAATCTGGATAAAGAAATTTCAAATAATGAAAACTTACTTGGAGAATTAAGACAGGAATTTTCCATATATGAAAAAAAAGAAAAAGAAATAGAAGAAAACATAAAATCAATAGAAGAGAATTTAGAAAAAAAGAAAAATCTTCATAAATCCTTACAGGAAGAAATGATTTTATTGAAAACAGAAGTCTCCAGAAATATTGAAAGGCTGGAAAATTTAAAAAAAGACGTAAAAAGATTTAAATTAGAAGAAACCCTGTTAGAAAATCAAATTAAAAACAAAAAAAATGAATTGGAATATTTTGATAAAAGAAAAAAATAATTAGAAGGGACGAAAGTAGTAGAAGATTGAAAAATAGAGCAGTTTTATAAAGAAAAAGATTTATTGAATGAGAAACTAAAGGATATTCAGTCCGCAAAGTTTGAAATTGCTCAACAGTTGAAAAAAGAAGAGGAAGATTTAAAGTCGATTAGAGGGACTTTAAATAAAAACAGGGAACAATCACATCAGATTGAATTACAGGTTATGCGTATTCAAATGGAAACAGGGGCAATAGAGGATAAATTAAAAAAAGAATATAGTCTAAGCAGAGATGATGCAGACACTTATTGTCCGGAGGCAGAAATTCCGGAATCAGAAATTGAAAATTTAAAACGAAAAGTAGAATCTTTAGGTATGGTAAATTTGGCCGCACCGGAAGAATATAATCGTTTGCAGGAAAGATGGAATTTTTTAAATAAACAGCAGGAGGATCTGTTAAAGGCAAAAGAAGATTTACATCAGGTAATAAACAAAGTCGATGCTACTACCAAAAGCAGTTTTAAGGATGTTTTTGAAAAAATTCGTGGACACTTCAAAGAAGTGTTTAAGAGTTTATTTGAAGGTGGACAGGCAGATTTACTTTTGACCAACGAAAATGATATTTTAGAATCGGGAATAGACATTATTGTACAACCTCCGGGTAAAAAATTGCAAAATCTTTCACTTTTATCAGGGGGAGAAAAGGCATTAACCGCAATTGCCCTTTTATTTGCTTTTTATCTGGTAAAACCTTCTCCTTTTTGTGTTTTTGATGAAGTAGATGCTCCTCTTGATGATGCTAATTTAGTTCGTTTTATTCGTTTACTGAAAGATTTTTCCTCGCAAACTCAATTTAGTATAATTACCCATAATAAGAAAACCATGGCAATAGCTGATGCCCTATACGGTATTACTATGGAAGAATTTGGTGTTTCTAAATTTATTTCTGTCAAGTTTCGTCAGGAAGAGAAATTGGTTACCGCTTAAATGATTTTTATTTTTGGAGTAACATTATATTTAGAATAAACGGAATGCAAAAAATAAAACACAGAAAAATATTATCCGTTGATTTTTTTATTATTTGTGGTGTTGGCTTAACTATTCTTTTGCTTTTACCTGTCTGGTTAGTTAAATTTCCTCCTCTTCAGAATTATCCGCATCATTTAGTTACTGCAAAAATAGTCAAAGATTATTCAAATTCTATTTTTAATTGTAATAGACACTTTAATATAACCTTTTCTTTTATTCTTGATTTTTATGTGCTTAAGGTGGAATAGGGGGCACAAGAAAAAAATGGAAACAAAAAAAACAGAACCTCATTTTTTAACATGGGTTTTTATGTATTATTGTGTTGTAATGGTAAATGTTATTGTTTATTACAACATAATTGATTTTCCTAAATTTTTGGTGAGGAGAGGACTACATAAAACTATAATTGACGGGGTTGCTGCCATTCCTCATCAATATAGAATTATGGTTCCTTATTTGGCTGAGTTTTTGCGAGTTCTGGGTCTGCCCTTTAAAGAATCTTATGTAATGATTAGAGCAACGGTGGATTTATTAGGAGCAATTATTTTCCATTTATATTTAAGAAAATGGTTTACAACGAAAGTTTGTATAATTGGGGTTCTTCTTTATTTAGCAACCATTCCTTTGGTATATACCAGGTCTTACTTTCAATCAATAGATTCTCTTAATTTTTTGTTTTTTTTAATAGGTTATATTTTAATTAGAGAACGAAAGGATGTTTTTCTTTTCCCTCTTTTGTTTCTGGCTATGTTTAACAGAGAAACACCTATTATGTTAATTTTAGTTTATTTGTTTTATAGATATGATGAGCTAAGTATTAAGAAATTAGGATTAAATTTGGTTCTTCTTTTCACGATTTCAATGGGAGTATACTGCGGGATTCGTCAGTTCTATGAAATGAACGAAACATATTGTCCATTTTTTTATTTTTTGTTAAATTTAAAAAGTTCGTTAAGTTATGTTTATATCATTTTGTTTTTTAATATATTCTTGTTTTTCGCCTGGTTTGATTTAAAAAATAAACCGAAATTTTTGCGAAGAAGCAGTTTAATGGTTCCCTTTTTTACAATAATTCATTTTACAATTAGTATTGTCCTGGAAACAAGATTATTTATGCCTCTTATTCCTATAATTGTTCCTTTAGGACTTATTTCATTTTTTGGAATTGAAAACAAAGAAAAAGAATTGGATATTCCTCCGGTAAATTCGTGTTTGACTAAACATTCTTTGTTGTGGTTCATATTTCTTTGCGTCATGTTTACTATGTTCTTTTGTTCTTTCTGTTATTTCACTTACTGTTCACATTACAAATAAATGTCAAAAGACATAATGACAATGATCAAAAGAGAAATAACTCTTTTTTTGATTATGTTTAAGTTTATTCAGTGCCGTTGGTTTTTTATTTGGGTTATCCTGTTTTGTAAAAATGAAAGTCAGAATAAATCTTGACACTACTTTTATCTTTATTTTCTTGACTTTTGAAGAAAATCTTTATATTATTTAAAAAGTTTTGTTCTGGGAAAATAAAATGAAAAAAGAAAAAACAGACTGGATTAAGCTTAAAATGGTTCCTGAGATAGGGCCTATTTGTTTCCAAAAATTGATGAAGTATTTTCTTTCTCCGGCCAATGTTATATCATCTTCTTTGAGTGAATTGGAAAATGTTGAAGGGATAGGCGAAAAAAGGGCAAGAATTATTTGGGATAATTTAAAAAATGTTGATATTGAAACCGAATTAAAATTAATTGAGGAACATCAAATAAAAATAGTCACTTTTAATGACAGTGATTATCCCGTTATTTTAAAATCCATTTACGATCCTCCGTTCCTTCTCTATATGAAAGGGGAGTTTTTATATAGAGACGATCTTTCTATTGCAGTTGTAGGATCGCGCAAAGCAACGCCTTATGGGAGAATGGCCGCTGAAAAAATAAGCCGTGATTTAGTCTCAATGGGTATAACTGTAATAAGTGGCTTAGCCCGGGGAATTGATACCCATGCCCATAAAGGAGCTCTTGCGGGAGGGGGAAGAACCATTGCTGTGTTAGGAAACGGATTAGCAATGACTTATCCAAAGGAAAATAAAGATTTGGGGGATGCTATTTCCCAACAAGGAGCGGTCGTTTCGGAATTTTCAATGAAATCTTTGCCTGACCGCACTAATTTCCCTATTCGTAATCGAATTATTAGTGGATTAAGTTTAGGAACTATTGTTGTGGAGGCCGTAGAAAAAAGTGGAGCATTGATTACAGCAAATTTAGCTCTTCAACAGGGAAGGGAAGTTTTTGCTATACCCGGGAATATATTTAGCAGATACAGCCAGGGTGCCCACGGTTTAATCAAAGAGGGGGCTAAACTGGTGGAAAACGTTAATGATGTAATTGAAGAAATAAGGGGTTTTTCTAAGAATTTGAACATTGAAGGCAGAGAGAAATCCAACAAAACAATTCAAACACCAATTTGCTCTTTAAATCAAAAGGAACAAAAGATTTATGATTGTGTTTTGTGGGAACCGGTACCAATTGATGAGATTGTCCAAAAATGCAATTTGCCGGTTAAGGATATTTCTTCGTCTTTGATGATAATGGAGATAAAGGGATTGATAAAACAAGTTTCAGGTAAAATGTTTATTAGAAAGGGGATATAAATGGATAAACGAACTAAAGAAATAAGTGAATTTATAGAAAAAGAAACAGAGGGAATAATAGATTTTTACGAGTACAAAAAAGAAGGATTTGATGAAAATGAAAGATATGAATCTGAAGAGATGGAAGATGTTTTTATTCGTACACTTATTGGGTATATTGAACAAAGAAAAAAAACTAAAGAAAGTGGTGAGCTTTTAAATTGAGTAAATTTCTAGTTATTGTAGAATCTCCGACTAAAGCAAAGACAATAAACCGATTTTTAGGAGACAGATATATAGTAAAAAACTCATTGGGACATGTTCGTGATTTGCCTGTGAGAACGTTAGGGGTGGATGTTAAAAATAACTTTCAGCCGACCTATCAAATTATTAAAGGCAAGGCAAAGGTTATAAAAGAATTGCAAAAAATAGTCAAGAAGGTTGACAAAGTTTATATTGCTACCGATCAGGATAGAGAAGGGGAAGCAATCGGCTGGCATTTAATAGAATCTATTAGCATTCCTTCTGAAAAAATTAAGCGAATTGTTTTTCATGAGATTACTAAACAGGCGATAGAAAATGCTGTAAAAAATCCACGGCAAATGGATATGCATTTAATAAATGCTCAACAGGCACGGCGAATTTTAGATCGTTTGGTTGGATATAAATTAAGCCCGTTATTAGCTAAAAAAATAAGAAGAGGGCTTTCTGCCGGCAGAGTTCAGTCAATTGCCTTACGGTTAATTGTCGACAGAGAAAAAGAAATAGAAGCTTTTAAAGCCCAGGAATACTGGACAATAAAAGCAAGTCTTAAAAAAGAGGAAGAAGAAGAGTTATTCAATGCTTTATTAATTGCCAAGCAGGGCAAAAAATACGAGAAATTAGGAATTGCTAATGAAAAGCAAGCGTTAGAAATTACAGAAGACCTTTCCGATGCAATTTATAAAGTTTCAAAAATTAACAAAAAAGAAAAGAAACAAAAACCTCTGCCGCCTTTTACTACCAGTACATTGCAACAAGAAGCATGGCAAAAATTGTCGTTTTCCGCTAAACGCACGATGGTGATAGCACAACAACTTTATGAGGGAATTAGCCTTGGGGAAAAAGGTAATGAGGGGCTAATTACTTATATGCGTACTGATTCTTTGAATGTGGCTGTTTCTGCAAGAAAAGAAGCAAGTGATTATATTAGCGAAAAATACGGAAAAGAATATCTGCCTGTAAATCAACGAATTTATAAAACAAAAAGCAAAGGAGCACAAGAAGCACATGAGGCTATTCGGCCGACTTCTGTTTTTAAAGCTCCGGAAGTAATTCAAAACCATTTAGACTCCAACCAATTTAAGCTTTACAGTTTGATATGGCAGCGGTTTCTATCCAGTCAAATGGCTGATGCAGTATTAGATGTTACCGCAATAGATATTCAGGCAAAAAAGTATCTTTTTCGAGCTTCCGGGCAGGTTGTTCGTTTTAAAGGGTTTAACAGAGTATGTTCAGATGTTGGGAACAATAAAAAAACAACGGAAAATTTACTGCCGCTCCTTCAGATAAACGAGGAGGTGTCTTTGTTGAAGTTACTCCCGGAACAACATTTCACATTGCCTTCTCCCAGGTATAATGAAGCCAGTTTAATTAAAACCCTTGAAAAGTATGGTATAGGGAGGCCGTCTACATATGCTCCTACGATAAGCGTAATTCTTTACCGAAATTATGTAAGATTAGACGAAAAACGTTTTTTTCCGGAAAAAATAGGAATAATGGTTAGCGATTTATTGGTGAAACATTTTCCGAACATTGTAGATATTGATTTTACTGCACAAATGGAGGCTAATTTAGACAAAATTGCTCATGGTAAAGGTGAGTGGGTCAAACTTTTGAAAAATTTCTATGAGCCTTTTGAAAAAACTTTACGCATTGCGGAAGAAAAAATCGTAAAAATAAAAATACCCCCAAAGCCGACCGATAAAAAATGTAAAATTTGTAATTCGATGATGGTTATTAAAGAAGGACGTTTTGGAGAGTTTCTTGCTTGTTCTGCTTTTCCGAAATGTAAACATACGGAACCTATTTTAAAAGAAGCGGGTGTTAAGTGCCCTCTTTGCAATGGATTTGTTATTAAACGTATCAGCCGCCGAAGAAGATTATTTTATGGCTGCTCTAATTATCCTGACTGTCACTTTGTATCATGGGATAAACCGGTATTAGAACCATGTCCCTTATGTGGAGCAAAATATTTGGTTGAAAAAATATCTAAAAAAGGCAACTATGTTAAATGTGCCAAAAAAGAGTGTGCTTATCAAAAGCAATTAGATTCAGAACAGGAAGTGAAATAATGACAAAAAAACATATAGAAGACTTTATTCTTCATTTACAAATAGAAAAAAATGCTTCTTTATATACGATACAAAATTATAAAAGTGATTTAATACAGGCTTTTGATCTGTTTGCCAAAATGAAAATTTTTGAAGCTGGAAATATGAATCGCCTTCACATCCGGAATTATTTGTCTGTTTTACAAAATAACGGATATGAAAAAACCAGCATAAAACGAAAACTTTCTGTTTTGCGTTCTTTTTTTTCTTTCCTGGTTAGAGAAATGGTAATAGATAAAAACCCATTTGTTGACATAAGAAGTCCACGAATAGAAAAAAAAATACCGGTGTTTTTAGATGAAAGCGAGATAAAAACATTGCTTGAATTTCCAAAAGGAACGGCTCTTTTTAATTTAAGAGATAAAGCTATAATGGAAACTCTTTATGCTACAGGGATACGGGTGAGTGAATTAGTGTCTTTAAATATACATGATTTGGATTTTTTAGGAGAAATGATAAAAATTACCGGAAAGGGAAGAAAACAACGTTTAATTCCTATCGGGAGTACAGCTTTAGAAGTTTTAAACGATTATCTGCCTTTGAGAGAAAAATATCTTAGGAAAAAGAAGATTTTTCATAATGTGGTTTTTATTAATACAAGAGGCGGAATGCTTACAACCAGAAGTATTTGTCGTATAATCAATCATTATGTTAAGGTGAGCGGTATAAAAAAATGTATAACCCCTCACAGTTTACGGCATACTTTTGCTACTCATTTATTAAATGCCGGATGTAATTTGCGTGCAGTGCAGGAAATGTTGGGACATGTTAACATATCCACTACCCAAATTTATACTCATTTATCCACAAGCAGGATAAAGAAAATTTATGAAAAAGCCCATCCAAGGGCTTGAGTCTAATAGAAATTATTATAAAAGGTTTGAAAAAATGGAAAAAGAGATAAAGGATAATTCTTCGAGCGAGTTTAATTACGTAAAAGATTCGACTGTGTTTTTAGAGACAGAATTAGTTTTGCAGGATTTGATGTCAACAGATATTGTCATGGCGCATAAACTAAAAAAAGGGGATTTGGTTTTAGCAAAGATTGTAGACCAGCGTGATATAGCTCAATATCTTGCACATTTATTAGGAGGGAAAAAGGAAGAAAAAATTATTCCTTTAGCTATTGCTGTTGACAGAATAGAACTGGACGAGAAAAAAGTTAAAGTATATACTATTTTTAGTCCTCGGGTATTAGGTCTATCTATTCTTTCTACAGAAGACAGAGTAAAAATCGTAAAAAAAGAAAAAACAGGTTTATTTGGAAAAATATTAGGTTTTTTCTTCAGAAAAAAAGGTGATTAATTTTAAAGTGTTACATTTTTACAGTTTTAAGTTGACACAAAAACAATAATTGTATTAGAATGAGTGGGTATTTGATTGATAATGGCGTAAAAATAAAAAAGGGGGGGGGGAAGAGGAAAATGAAAGTAGAAATTATTGATGAGTTGTGTACAGGATGTGGGCTTTGTATTGATACTTGTGCTGATTTGTTTGACATGGAGGAAAGCACAGTGACGGTGAAAATGGAAGTTGTTCCATCGGAACAAGAAAATTGTTGTAGAGAAGCTGCGGAAAATTGTCCGATGGAAGCAATAAAAATAGAAGAAGATTAAATTAGATCACTATTAAACAACAAAACCGAGGACTTTTATGAAAAAACGAAGAACTATTTTTTTAATTATTCTTTTATATTTTGTTTCTGTGGTTCTGGGAATTATTTCTGTAATAAAACCAATTCCTGAGTCTTTGCAAGGAATTGCTATTGTTCATGTATATGGCCCCATCAGAGTTGGAGACAAGGCAAGTTTATGGCCGGGATCTTTACGGGGGTCTGATAGTATCGTTAAAAAATTGAAAGACCTTGGGGACAATAAAGCGGTAAAAGCAGTGATTTTGCGAATAAATACCCCAGGAGGCAGTGTGGCAGCGGTTCAGGAGATCTATACCGAGATACTTAAAATTCGGGAAAAAGGCAAAAAAGTTGTTGCTTCAATGGGCGATGTTGCTGCTTCGGGTGGATACTATATTGCTTGTGCTGCGGATAAAATCATAGCTAATCCCGGAACCCTGACGGGTAGTATCGGTGTAATTATGATGATAGAAAATGTTGAAATGTTGTTTACCAAAATCGGAATAGAAACAAATGTTATTAAAAGCGGACAATATAAAGATATCGGTTCTTTTGCTCGTAAAATGACTGAGGAGGAAAAAGAAATACTTCAAGGGATTATAGATAATGCCTACGGACAATTTGTTTCTGCCATTGCCGGAGGAAGGGACATGGATAGAGACGAAGTTATTTCATTAGCTGATGGAAGAATTTTTACCGGAGAACAAGCAAAAGAAAATGGATTAATTGATGAATTAGGAAATAAAGAAGATGCAATAAAATTAGCTGCACAATTAGCCGGCATTAAAAAGAAACCGAAAATCATATCAAGTTTTGACTCTCCGTTGGGTAGTGCTTTACAGATAATGGGTAGTTATAAAAATCCCTATACTTTTTTTAGTAATATGTTTCCCGAACAAAGGGTACGGCTTGAATATATGTTAAAATAATGTAAGCGGATGTATTTATTTAGGAGAAATAATATTTTAGAAACAATTTATGACTTTTTTGAAAATCCCCAAGGGACAATGGACAAGGTTATTAATTTAAAATCATCTAAGTGGTGGTTTTTTTTATTTGTTTTCATTGGTGTTTTCAGTTATGTTGCCAGTTGTTCTTTCCTTTTTTTTAGAAAATTCAATATATTCCAATTAGCAGGTAAATGGTTCGTTTTTTTAACTATTCTTTATTTGTTTTGTTGCGTTAATATTGTTTTCTTTGATTTGGTGGCTAAATGGTATGGTAAAGAACAGTCATTAAATGAACTTTTTGCTATATCGGGTTTTAATTTTTTATTTGCAACTTTATTAATTCCTCTTTCTTTAATTTGCAAATATCTCATTCCATTAAGATTTCCTATTTATGGTATTATTCTCTTTATTTTTACATTCTGGATTTTAAAACTTCAATTCTTGGGTATAAAAAAAATTTATAATTTAAAAAATATTGAAGTATTTTTAATGTTAACAAGTTCACTAGTCATAGAAATCCTATTATTAGGTACAGGTGTTTTTTTGTTTTTGTTAACATTTGCTGTTGCCATTCTATAAAAAGATGACACATTTTGCATTAAATAGCAAAAAGCTTACTGCTTTGCTTGAGAAATGTACTCTTTGCCCCCGACAATGTAAAGTTAATCGACTAAAAGGCGAAAAAGGGTTTTGCCGGGCAGGTAAAAATCCTGTAATTTCAAGTTTTAATCTCCATTTTGGAGAAGAGCCGCCCATTTCAGGGATTAGAGGTTCGGGAACAATTTTTTTTACCCATTGTAGTTTGCGTTGCGTATTTTGTCAAAATTATCCAATAAGCCAATTAGGGAACGGTAAAGAGATTTCTATTGAAAAATTATCACAAATAATGCTTAAATTACAAGAAGAGGGAGCTTGTAATATAAATTTGGTTACTCCGACACATTTTGTCCCTCAAATAATAGAAGCATATTATATAGCAAGCAAGAAACATTTACAAATTCCGTTAGTTTATAATTGCGGTGGTTATGAATCCATGGAAACATTGAAGTTGTTAGAGGGAATAGTAGATATTTATATGCCGGATTCAAAATATAGTAACAATAATATGGCATTGAGATATTCAAATAGTTTTGACTATTGGCAGGTAAACAAACTTGCTTTGAAGGAGATGTTTCGGCAAGTAGGGGAATTGAAATTTAATAAACAAGGAATAGCTACCGGAGGACTATTAGTCCGCCATCTGGTTTTGCCGAAAAACATTTCCGGTTCCCGTGAAATTTTTCGTTTTATTTCCCGTGAAATTTCTCCGAATACTTATATGAGTATCATGTCTCAATATCATCCGGCACACTTATCTTATCAATTTACTGAATTATCGCGTAAAATTAGTATAAAAGAATATCAAAAAGTTTTGGTAATTGCTGATAAGGAAGGGCTTCATCAGGGCTGGAGACAAGAATTATAAACTTGTTTTTTTAAAAGGAGATGTCTTAATTATGATAACGCGTAAACCTGCACGTGCAGGCATGTTTTATCCGGCGGATTCTTATCAATTAAAGAAAATGATTGAGCAATACATAATTGCTCCTACCCGAAAACAAGACATTATCGGGATAGTTAGTCCGCATGCAGGATATATTTATTCCGGTAAAGTAGCAGGAGCGGTTTATTCTCAAATAAAAACCTGTTCTGTTTTTATTATTATCGGCCCTAATCATTCGGGTAGGGGGAAAAAATCTGCAATTATGACTGAAGGAGAATGGATAATGCCTTTTGGGGGGGTAAAAATTAATTCTTCTTTAGCCGAAAAAATTCTTTCGCATTCAATTTTTTTAGAAGAAGATGAAAAAGCTCACATGTATGAGCATTCATTAGAAGTACAATTGCCTTTTATTCAGCACTTAAATCCTTCAGCACAGATTGTCCCCATTTGTATGAAGGATTATAATCTCAATGTTTGTCAGGATATAGGAAAAGCAATTGCTAACTCTGTTACAGAAGAAAAAGTGATCATTGTTGCCAGTAGTGATATGACTCATTATGAATCTCAGAAAATAGCAGAACAAAAGGATAAACTCGCTATAGAAAAAATATTGAATATTGATCCGGAAGGATTATTGACGATTGTCGAAAAAAAATGTATTTCAATGTGTGGAGCAGGGCCTGTAGCCGCAATGCTTTATGCATGTAAAAAGTTGGCTGCTCAAGACAGCCAGCTTGTTTTATACCAGACCAGCGGAGATATTACTCATGATTATCATTCTGTTGTAGGATATGCGGGAATAATTGTTAAATAAAATAACAAGAGAGCATATTATGGTAAAAAATATTTTTTTGACCGGATTGCCTTGTACCGGTAAAACTTCTTTAATAAAAGAAATAGTGAAGGAATTAAAGGGTAAACAAGGCGGCTTTTATACCACTGAAATTAAAGAAAAAAACAAACGTATTGGATTTAAAATTGAAAATTTTAATGGAAAAAGCGGTTTGCTTGCCCATGTTGATTTTAAAAGTCCTCATAGAATTAGTAAGTATGGTGTTAATTTAAAAGACTTGAATGAAATTGGCACAGATTCTATTGAAAAAGCGATGCAGGAAAGTGAATTTATTGTTGTCGATGAGATAGGAAAAATGGAGTTGCTTTCGCCTCAATTTAAAAAAATTGTTTGGGATGCGTTAGAAACTGATAAAAAAATAATAGGAACTATTAAAGTAAAACATGATTATTTTACTTCAGAAATAAAAAACAGAAAAGATACACAAATATTTGAACTTACCAAAACAAATAGAGAAGAAGTTAAGCAGAAAATTTTATATCTCCTGTTAGAAAACCAATCTTAAAACTCCCAACTTTCCCAAGTTCTAAATCCCAAATTTTTCAACCCACAACTCATAAATACTATGTCACAAATAGTCATAAACACAAATAAAGCAGTCCCTAGTCCATCCGCCTTACTGACTGGCGAGACTGTTGCTCTGCTTCAGCAGTCCATAATCCATAGATTACGGATAAAGACAAATAAGCAAACTCCCAATTCCCAACTTCAAAATTCAAAATTCAAAACAAAGACTAAAGATAAGCACAAAGGCATCAAGGCACAAAGGCACAAAGTTAAAAGATAAAAGACAAAGATAAAAACAAAGAATAAAAAATAAATACTAAATCCTAATATCTAAATTCAAAATTCAAAATCCGCCTTAAAGACTGGCGGACAAGCAAACTTCAAACTTTTTTATTTTTTGTCTTTTTTTTGTAGTTAACTTATAACTAATAACTTATAACTGTCGTTTCTGTGCCTGTCTTTGTCTTTTTAGTTCTTTAACTTTGTGCCTTTGTGCCTTTTTATTCTTTAACTCATAACTAGTAACTAATAACTGTAGTTTCTGTCTATGGACTATCTGTTACCATTCGCTATTCGCCATTTGCAGTCTTTTGTTTTTATCTTTTATCTGTTATCTATGGACTATCGACTGTGGACTATTTGTTGTCTGTTATCTGTTGTCTTTGTTTCGTCCCTCGTCTGTCGTCTGTTATCTTTTCACTTTGTGCCTTTTCTTTTGCTATTCGCCATTTGCTATTTGCTGTTCTTTAACTTATAACTCATAACTATTAACTTATAACTGTAGTTTCTGTCTGTTGTCTATGGACTGTCTTTTGTCGGTTGACAGTTTTTTGTTTTTTATGTATAATCAAAAAAAATAAGGCGTATTTTTTTTAAAACATTTTGTAAACAGTGTTTTTGCCTGCTCAAAATAAAACATAGGAATAACAATGAAACAAAACAAGTGGAAGTATGGTGTTTCTTTATTTTTACCGGAAATAAAAGAACTGCTTGCTAAAAAAAATTATGAAGAATTGAGAAGATTCCAAAAAGAAATTTATCCTATCGATCTTGCCGAAGATTGGGAAAAATTTTCTTCTTCGGAGAAATTTATTCTTTTTTATTTGCTTCCTCATGGGCGAATGATTGATTTATTTGAAGAGTTGGAATTTGATCAGCAAAAAGAATTAATAGATAATTTAAAATCTCAGGAGTTGAAGGAAGTTTTGAATGAAATGGCTTCTGATGAAAGAGCTGATTTATTCAGGGAATTATCCGAAAAAACTAAAAAGAAACTTTTTGCTGTAATGAAGAAAGAAAAAGTAGAGGATGTAAAAAAACTCCTTACTTATACGGAAAATACTGCCGGCAGTGTAATGACAACAGAGTTTTTAGAATTAAAGAAAGATATGACTGCTCGAATATCTTTATTGAAACTGCAGGATTTTTGTGGTCGACATAAAACAGAAGACGTGTCTAATGTTTATATTACCGACGAACAACATCATTTAATAGGAAGTGTCTCCTTACAAAAGTTGGTTACTGCTCCCAACACTAATATGTTATTGGAAGAGATTATGTCCGCTGTTCAAACGGTTAAAATTAACATTAATCAGGATCAGGAGGAAGTAGCACATCTATTTAGTAAATACGATCTTCTTTCTGCCCCGGTAGTAGGAGATGAAAATCAATTGTTAGGGGTTATTTCTATAGACGATGTAGTTGATGTCATGGAAGAAGAAACGTCTGAAGATATTTATGGAATGGGGAAAATCAGCAGTGTGCACGATGCGGTACAAATAAATTATGGCCGTGCTTCGGTTTTTGTTTTAGCAAAAAATCGGCTTATTTGGTTATTTATTCTTTTACTAATCGAGGTTTTTATTTCCGGACGATTAATCAAAAATTATTCCCATATGTTGGAGACATTCATTGTGCTTACTTGTTTTATTCCTATGTTAATGGATACAGGAGGAAACGCCGGCTCACAATCTTTGACAATGGTAGTTAGGGGACTGGCTACCGGTGAAATCAGATTGGACCAAATATGGAAAATAGTTTGGAAAGAGATTTTAGCCGGATTATCTGTGGGATTATTAATAGGAATAGCAGGAATGATTGTTGTTTTTCTAGTATATGGATTTAGTTTCCGTTTGGGAATTTTAGTGGGATTATCATTGTTATTAGTAATCACTATTTCTACGGCAACCGGAGCTTTATTGCCTTTACTATGTAAACGGATTGGGCTTGACCCGGCAGTATCAGCAAGTCCTTTTATTACCACTGTAGTAGATGCAACCACTATTGTTGTTTTTTTTGAAATAGCCCGTTATTTGTTTTTTTAAAATTTTTATTTTTAGTTGACATTTAGATTTAATCTTTCTATTATAGGAAAGAGAGAAGGGAATAATTATAAAAATTATTTTTTAAAAAAAGAGGTTTTATTTTGAAACAGGAAACGAATATTTTAGTAATAGATGATGCAGGTATTATTCGGGATTTACTCATGGATATTTTAACGGAAGCGGGACATAAAGTAACAGTTTCGTCTACAGGAAAAGACGGGATTGATTGTGCAAAAAAGAACATTTTTGATTTGGTAATAACCGATTTGAAAATATCTGATATTGATGGACTCCAAATTATTGAGGCAATTAAAAAAAATGATCCGGAAGTAATGACTATTATAATTACTGCTTATGCTTCGGTAGAAACAGCACAAGACGCACTAAGAAAAGGAGTGTTTGATTATATAACTAAACCATTTGAATCCAAGGAACTTCTTTTTGTAGTTGATAGGGCAATAAA
>CBDUZB010000015.1:0-16390 GCA_965371605.1 uncultured bacterium | reverse complement strand
TTGTAGTTAACTCATAACTAATAACTAATAACTTATAACTGTAGTTTCTGTCTATGGACTATTGACTGTGGACTATGGACTGTCTTTATTTGTGTTTATGACTATTTGGGACAAGGTATTTATGGGAGGAGTAATGCGCATTGTTTTTATGGGGACACCACAGGATGCGGTCCCTTTTTTGGAACTTTTATTACAAAAAAAAGAAGAGATTGTCGGGGTTGTTACCCGTCAGGACAAGCCTTGCGGGAGGGGACATGTAAAAAAGTTTCCTCCGGTGAAAGAATGTGCGGTTAAATATAATTTATCGGTTTTTCAACCGGCGAAGATTAAAACAGATGAGTTTTTTGAAGAGATGAAGAACATTAAACCGGATTTAATTGTAGTGGTCGCTTACGGGAAAATATTACCTGAGCAAATTTTAGATTTACCTCCCCTAGGCTGTGTAAATATCCATTTTTCTCTTTTACCTCAATATCGTGGTTCTTCTCCTGTACAGTGGGCAATTATAAAGGGGGAAAATATGACAGGGGCAACCTCAATGTTTATGGATAAGGGGATGGATACCGGTGAAATTATTTTAAAAAAGGAAGTAGTTATTGAGCAAAATGATAATGTCTTGTCTTTAAAGGAAAAACTTATTAAAGAGGGGTGTGTGCTCTTAGAGGAAACAATTAATTTAATAAAACAGGGAAAAGTAAGGAGTATTCCTCAATCAGGACAGCCTTCTTATGCTTCTCTTTTAAAAAAAGAGGATGGTAAGATAGATTTTAAAAGAAGTGCGCAGGATATTAATAATTTAGTGCGGGGGATGGTTCCATGGCCGGGGGCATATATACTCAATCAGGAAAAAGAAGGAACACAAAAAGTTTTGAAAATAATAGAAACAGATCTTTGTACTGTAGAGGCTGAGGCTATCTCTCCTTTTATGCCGGGCCAGATTGTAGAAATTAGAAAACCGGAAGGGGCAGTGATTAAATGCGGAGAAGGATTTTTGTTAATAAAAAAAGTTCATCCGGAAAACAAAAAAATAATGGATTGTTATCAGTATCTTCAGGGTAAACGGTTGAAAGTAGGGGACTATTTAAAATGAATAATAATATAGAACTAAATGAAGAATTTTTAAAAGCGCTCCATTTACTGGAAAAAACAAACAGAAATATGTTTATTACCGGTAAAGCAGGAACGGGAAAATCCACCCTGCTGGATTATTTTCGTAATACTACTAAAAGGAAAGTAGTCGTTCTTGCTCCTACCGGTGTTGCGGCGGTAAATATCCGGGGAGAAACAATTCATTCTTTTTTTAAGTTTAGGTTTAATGTTAATTTAGAGAAAATTAAAAAAATTAAATCTAAAAAAGCCCGTGCTATTTATTACAAAACGGACATAATCATTATTGATGAGATTTCTATGGTAAGAGCGGATTTACTGGATTGTGTAGATAAGTTTCTGAGGTTAAACGGAAAGACTTCCCATTTGCCGTTTGGAGGGACACAAATGGTTTTTATCGGTGATTTATATCAACTTCCTCCGGTAGTATTAAGTAAAGAAAAAAATGTTTTTAACTCCTATTATAAAAGTTCTTATTTTTTTTCTGCTAAGGTTTTTGATGTTTTCAGAATGGAATTTGTGGAGTTGGAGAAAATATATAGACAGAAAGACGAGAATTTCATCAATATATTAAATAGTATCCGCAATAATACTATTACCGAAGAATATTTAAAGATACTTAATTGCAGAGTTGAACCTTTTTTTAAAACCGAAAAGCTTAACGGTGCAGTTTATCTTATTTCTACTAATAGATTAGCTACAACCATAAATCATACTCAATTAAATGAATTAAAATCGGAATTACATATTTATCAGGGAGAGATTGAAGGAGATTTTGATCAGAAACACTTACCTACCGATTATGAATTACGGGTTAAGAAAGGGTCACAGGTTATCTTGCTTAATAACGACGCTTTTGGAAGGTGGGTAAACGGAACCATAGCTAAAATTGTGGGAATAAAAAAAGAAATTCAGGGGTTAGCAGATACTATTTTGGTGAAACTTCCCGGGGGAAACATAGAAAAGGTTAATCCTTATAAATGGGAGTTATTCCACTTTGAATTTAATTCCAAAACTCAGACACTGGAAAACAAGGTTGTTGGGAAATTTGTTCAGTATCCTTTGAAATTGGCTTGGGCAATAACGATTCATAAGAGTCAGGGAAAAACTTTTGATAAAGTGATAATAGATGTTAGCGGTGGAATTTTTGCTTATGGACAAACCTATGTTGCCTTAAGCAGGTGTACAAGTTTGGAAGGGATAACCCTTACCCATCCGATAAAAGAGAAACACATCTTTACGGATTATCGGATTGTAAATTTTATGACTGATTATCAATATAAGATTTCCGAAAAGACTTTGCCTTTAAAAGAAAAAATTAAGATTATAAACCAGGCTATTCAGCATGATAACCATCTTAAAATAACCTACCTTAAACGAAATGATGAAAAATCACAAAGAAAAATAAAACCAATTGTAGTAAATGAAATGACTTATTTGAAAAGGCCTTTTTTAGGAATGGAAGCATATTGTTTTGAAAGAAAAGATAAACGCATTTTTAGGGTAGACAGAATATTAGAGATTATTGAAGAGTAAATATTTACCTATTCTATGTTTTTCCATTGATTTTCCTGTTCTTTAATTTTTTGGTTGATTGAATTTACTTTCTCTTTGGTAATATTAATCATTCCCGGGTAACCGGTAGGAGCAATACCTTCTTTTTTTAGTGAATCACGGAGTTCCTTATCAATGGCCGGATTGTTCATGGAAATTTTCATCATTGCATAATATAAAAAACCAATAATAAAAATTACCAGTAAAAGCTCTATTAATCCAAATCCTTTTTGTCGTTTCATATTTTCTACCATTCCTTATTGAGTTCCCTCTTTGAAAAATGGGGATAGGGGAATTTTAAAACTTGCTGCAGGGTAATTGCTTTAATCTATGTTATTTATTTTTTCCTTCTTCGCTCAATCATTATTCTGATCGATATTAACATCATGATGATACCAAGAATTACCAATAGCGTTTGCATATTTTGAATTTTCCTTTTTTAAAAATTAGGAACCGATGCGTCCTCGCTCATTATATATAAAAATAGGCAGTAATGCAAGAAAATTCAGGGAAGGGATTTATAAAAAAACCTTGATTTTTTTGTTTTAATTAAATACAATGAGTGACAATTATAGTAGTTAATTAAAAAACAGATTTAGTAAGGAGGATATAAAATGAATAGATTAAAAACTTTTCTATTGATGATGGGTTTGATGTTTTTGTTTATGTTTGTAGGAGGGGCAATAGCTGGAAATCAGGGGATGATAATTGCTTTTGTTTTTGCCTGTTGTATGAATTTTTTTGCTTATTGGTTTTCGGATAAGGTCGTTTTAAAAATGTATAAAGCAAAAGAAGTAAACGAGCAGGAATTTCCTCGTCTTTATGTTATAGTGAGAAATTTAGTCGAGAGAGCTAATTTGCCTATGCCCCGGGTTTATATTATTCCTGCACAGGTACCTAATGCTTTTGCTACCGGCAGGAACCCGGAAAATGCAGCAGTAGCGGTGACTCAATCCCTCTTAGAGGTATTAAATGAAGAAGAGTTAAGCGGTGTTTTGGCCCATGAGTTAGCCCATATTAAAAACAGGGATATTCTTATCTCTACTATTGCGGCTACTTTAGCCGGAGCAATTACTATGTTAGCTTATATGGCCCGCTTTTCTGCTATTTTTGGAGGTCGCAGCAGGGGTAGAGATGGAGGAGGAATAATTGGTTTATTAGCGATGGCTATTCTTGCACCTATTGCGGCAATGTTGATTCAAATGGCAATTTCCCGTTCCCGGGAATATTTGGCTGATAGGGGTGGAGGAGAAATTTCCGGAAATCCGCTTGCCTTGGCCGATGCTTTAAAAAAATTGGAGTATGCAGCCCAGAGGAATCCGGGTAGTTCCAATTCTACTACAGCGCATATGTTTATCGTTAATCCATTTCGAAAAGGGTTTTTGACCGGTCTATTTAGTACTCACCCTTCAACCCAGGAAAGAGTAAAAAGACTAGAAGCCATGGCCCGATAATTTAGAAAAGTGTAGAGTGTGTTGTTTACGACGATGTGCCCTGTATGTATACTCCAAAAATGGTTTTAATCTCTTTCACGTTATTTATGAAAGGACTAAAATTGTTTCATACTCATTATAATTGATGTCTGATTTTTTTAAAAAGCATATTGGATTTTATATTAAAACAGGATTATTGATAACAGATGAATGAAATATGTTTGTAACCAAATTCAGTTAATAATTTTTTTTCTTGACTTTAAAAAAAGAATATAGCATAATTAGGTTTCGAATGGGTTAAGAGGAGAAATCAATTCTAAGTTTACCTAAGTTTGATTATCGAATAAATTTCCCACGTTGGTAGTTATATGCAAAAAATAATTATTTTAAAGAGGAGGTAGTTCTAATGGCAGTGAAGGTAGGTATTAATGGGTTTGGGAGGATTGGGCGGTTAGTTTTAAAAGCGGGTCTGAAGTCAAAAGATTTGGATTTTGTAGCAGTTAATGATTTAACCGATGCGAAGACACTGGCGCATCTTTTTAAGTATGATTCTACGTTTGGTATTTTCGACGGGGAAGTAAGGGTGGAAGGAGACAATTTAATTATTAATGGTAAAAAAATAAAGGTTCTAGCGCAAAGAGATCCTGCTCAATTACCATGGAAGGATTTAGGTGTGGATTTGGTTGTTGAAGCCACCGGAAGATTCAGAAGTGCGGATAAAGCAAAATTGCATATTCAGGCAGGGGCTAAAAAAGTTATTATTTCCGCTCCGGCTAAGGATGAAGATATTACTATCGTTCTGGGTGTAAACGAAGATAAATATGATCCGAAGAATCACAATATTATTTCCAATGCTTCCTGCACTACTAATTGTTTAGCCCCGGTAGTTAAAGTATTATTGGATGAGTTTGGTGTCGAAAAAGGATTAATGACTACAATTCATTCTTTCACTAGCGATCAGGTAATCTTAGATTTTCCGCATAGTGATTTACGCCGGTCCCGTACAGCTTCTGTTTCTATGATTCCTACTACTACCGGTGCGGCTAAAGCCATTGCTTTGGTTATTCCGGAATTAAAGGGGAAAATGGATGGAATGGCCATCAGGGTGCCTACTCCGAATGTTTCCTTAGTAGATTTGGTATTGAATGTTAAAAAGGAAACCACTGCTGAGGAAGTAAATGCAGCACTTAAAAAAGCAGCGGATGGGGAATTAGGTAAATATTTGCAGTTTTGTGACGAGCCGCTTGTTTCCAAAGATTTTAATGGTAACCCAAAATCATCGATTTTAGATAGTTTGTGCACTAAAGTTATTGGTGGAAATCTGGTGAAAGTGTTATCTTGGTATGATAACGAATGGGGATATTCCAGTAGAGTAGTTGATTTATTGGAATACATTGTTGCTAAGGGTTAGGGGGATAATTTTTATATGGATAAGATGACCATAAAAGATATAGCCGTAAGAAATAGAGTTTTAATGCGGGTGGACTTTAATGTTCCGTTAAATGAGAAGAGAGAAATTACAGATACTACGCGAATAGAAAGAGTTTTGCCTACTATAAAATATTTTTTGGAGAAAAATTGCAGTTTGATATTAATGTCTCATTTGGGCAGGCCAAAAGGGAAGGTCGTTCCTGGTATGAGTTTAGCTCCGGTGGCCAAAAAACTGGAAGAATTACTGGGACAAGAAGTTGTTGTGGCTCCTGATTGTATAGGTCCGGAAGTAAAGAGTTTAGTAAATAATCTTAAGCCGGGGGAAGTTTTACTTTTAGAAAATTTGCGTTTTCATCCGGAAGAAGAAAAAAATGATGAAGGTTTTGCTTCCCAACTTGCTTCTTTGGGGGATATTTTTATACAGGATGCTTTTGGGACTGTTCATCGGGCACATTCTTCTACAGTAGGCATCTGTAAGTTTCTGCCTTCGGCGGCAGGATTTTTACTGGAGAAGGAAATTAAATTTTTAGATGATGTCTTAAAAGATCCGGAACATCCGTTTCTATCTGTTTTGGGAGGAGCAAAGGTATCCGGGAAAATAGCGGTTATTGATAATTTACTCAACAAAGTGGATTCTTTGTTGATTGGCGGTGCAATGGCTTACACTTTTCTGGAAGCACAGGGAATAAAGGTAGGTAAGTCTCTGGTAGAAAAAGATAAAGTTGATTTGGCAAGGGACATATTAAAGAAAGCCAAGGAAAAAAATGTAGTTTTTTTGCTTCCCACGGATCATGTTATTGTTAAGGAACTTGGCAAAACAGCAGAGAGTAGATTATCACAGGGAATAGAGATTCCTGATCAATGGATGGGAGTGGATATAGGTCCTATTACTATTGAGCGGTATAAAAAAGTAATAAGACAGTCCAGGACTATTATTTGGAATGGCCCCATGGGTATTTTTGAGGATGAAAGATTTGCGTTAGGGACAATGGAAATTGCTCAGGAAATAGGAAGAATTACTCAGGATGGAGTGTTGAGCATTGTTGGAGGGGGAGATTCGGTTGCTGCAGCGGAAAAAGCCGGGGTAACTGAAAAACTTTCCCATATTTCTACCGGAGGTGGTGCTTCTCTGGAATTTTTGGAAGGTAAAGAACTTCCGGGGATTGCTGCATTGCAGGAGAAGAAATAGTTCATGGATAACAGATAAAAGACAGGCACAAAGGCATCGAGGCACAGAGGCACAAAGTTAAAAGACAAAAGACAAAAGACAAAAGACGAAAGACAAAAGACGAAAGACAGTCCATAGATAATGACAACAGACTGCTAATGGCAAATAGCAAATAGCAAATAACAAAAGAAAAAAGCAGTTTTCCCCCTTTGAAAAAGGGGGTCAGGGGGATTTAGATAAAAGACAGTTGAGTTTGTTTAGATTTGTCTTATTAGTTTAGTTAGATTGGTTAAAAAATAAAAAATTGCAAGTGATTAATGACAAACGAAGAGGAAGAAAAAAATGGTAAGCCAGGAATTTTTGAGCAAGTTGGCTATAAAAAACGATAAGAAAATAGTTCTTTTGATTATGGATGGTTTGGGAGGAGTACAGGATGAATCTTCCGGTAAAACGGAGTTGGAAACAGCCAAATGTCCTAATCTGGACGCGTTAGCCGAAGAAAGTATTTGTGGATTGAGCGATCCTATTTCTCCGGGAATAACCCCGGGTAGCGGGCCGGCTCATTTATCCTTGTTTGGATACGATCCGTTGCGTTATGAAATAGGGCGGGGTTTATTGGATAGTTTGGGTATTGATTTTGAGTTTACGCAGCAGGATGTAGCTTCGAGGGGTAATTTTGCTACTTTAAGTGAAGAAGGCATAATTACCGATCGCCGTGCCGGAAGAATAGCTACGGAAAAAAATAATCAAATCTGTAAAGAACTTTTTTCTGATTTAGAAATTGATGGGGTTAAAATTTTCGTAAAGCCGGTAAAAGAACATCGCCTTTCGGTTATTTTTCGCGGGGAGGGGCTTTCTGATAAAATTAGTGATGTAGATCCGCAAAAAGAAGGGTTGAAGCCATTAAAAGCTCAGGCCTTAAATAGTGGTGCAGAACGGGCAGCGGATGTTATAAATAAATTTTTAAAATTAGCTAATGAAAAATTAACCAAATTTTTTCCGGCAAATACAATTTTATTAAGAGGGTTTTCCCGTATGGTGGATTTGCCTTCCTTTAAAGAGACATATAAGTTGAATGCTGCGGCAATTGCCGGATATCCTATGTATCGAGGATTAGCAAGTTTATTAGGGATGGATGTTTTACCGGTTACTAAGACAATCGAGGAAGAATTCAAACTTTTAGAAAAAAATTTTAAAAATTATGATTTCTTTTTTATTCATATAAAACAGACGGACAGTTCCGGTGAGGATGGAGATCTGCCCAGGAAGGTGAAAATAATTGAAGAAGTGGATAGAAATATTTCTTTGTTAAGGGAACTTTCTCCGGATGTAGTAGTGATTACCGGAGATCATTCTACCCCGGCCAGATTAAAGGGCCATAGTTGGCATCCTGTACCTCTTTTAATTTATTCCCCACATTGCCGTTTTGATCAAGTAAAAAGTTTTACTGAAACGGAATGTATTAAAGGGGGATTGGGAAGGGTTTCTGCCGGAGAGATAATGGCTTTAGCCCTGGCTAATGCCGGAAAACTGATTAAGTACGGGGCATGATGAGTTATATATTTTTTTGAATGGAACGATAAAACTAAAACGATAATGAGAGGAGGAAAAGAATAAAAAATGGGAAAAATTTTGTTAGGTTTTCATATAATTGCTTGTGCAGGGTTAATTTGTTTTGTGCTTTTACAGGTAGGAAAAGGATCTGCTTTGACTGGTTTGTTTGGTGGCGGAGGAGGTAGCGATTCTCTTTTTGGGGGTGTAGGAGGAAGTCCCTTTTTAAGAAAGGTTACTACAGGGTTTGCTATTCTTTTTTTTACGACATCGTTGGTTTTAGCAGTAAGGGCAACCAGATTTACACGAAGGAGTATTGTAGAAAAAGCAGTACCACAGCAATTAGGTGATGAATTAATTCCAATACCTGATACTTCGCAGTTGCCGGTAGATGAAGCCGAAGAGAAAAACTGAATTAAGATAAGCTGCATTCACTAAATGATGGTTATGAGTGCTAGTAGATTGATATAATTTACAAATAAAAGGAGGGCAGGTGGCGGAATTGGCATACGCGTGCGCTTGAGGGGCGTATAGGGAGACCTGTGCGGGTTCAAGTCCCGCTCTGCCCATTATAAAAAAATGAAAAACAAGATAAAAGTTAAAGTGGTTTTATTTGTCTGTTTATTCCTTTTGAGCGGGAGTGTTTTTTTGTTAAGTAGTGAGGATAAAAAACAAAAAAGAGATGCTCTTTTTGCGGAAGGTATAGAATATGCTAACAAAGAAATGAATGATCAAGCGATTGAAAAATTTAAGCAATGTATTTTGCTGGACGGACAATTTGTCGATGCTTATTGTAGTTTAGGGGTGGTCTATATTAATGATAAAATGTATAAAGAGGCTATTTTAGTGTTGGAAAAGGCTGTGACTATAGATTCCCGGAAGGCTATTGCTTATTATCTTTTAGGAAAAGTTTATAAAAGGCAAAAAGAATATGGGCAGGCAATAAAAAACTGGGAAAACTTTCTTTTGTTAGAGCCGGATACTGCACGTGCAGCAAGAATAAGAAAGCGTTTGAAAATTTTATCAGAGAGAGTAAAATGAAATTAAATAAAAATATAATTATCTTAAGTATTATTTTTAGTGTTTTATATGTAGGGTGTGTACCTTTTGCGGTGGTTAGGGAGGATTATGATTTTAGTAAAATTAATCGGGTTGGGGTATTGGATTTTTCTTCTTATGAAAAAGAAGGATATCGTACAGGAAGTGCAGTAGCCGATGAATTTGTTCGTCAGTTAATGACCAAAGGTATGGATGTGGTAGAACGGCAGAGATTAAATGCTGTATTAAGAGAGCATAATTTGATGCATAGTGGAATGGTGGATTTAAATGAAGAAGCACGCAAGAAAATGAAAAAGGTTTTAGGTATAGATGCACTGATTACCGGAACAGTGATAAAAAGTTTACCGGATCGTAAAGATGTTATTTATTTTAAAGATGAAGACGGAGAAATAAAAAGTAAGATATTTTTGATTGATGCTGAATTGGGAATTAGTGCGCGGATGATAGATGTGGATACGGGATTGATTATCTGGAGCGGTTCTTACACCAGTAGTTCTTTCGATATAGAAGGAGCGATAAATTATACCGTTTCTGTGCTTTTAAATTCTCTAAAAGGAAGAAATTTTTTTAAGAAAATATAATTAAATATAGAAAAGGAGAAGTTTAAAAATGGCAAAGAAAGAACCGAAGTATGTTTATTTTTTTGGAAGTGAAAAAGCTGATGGAAAAGGAAAAATGAAGGATTTGTTGGGAGGAAAAGGGGCAGGATTGGCGGAAATGACCAGCTTGGGAGTGCCTGTTCCGGCAGGATTTACTATTACTACCGAGGTCTGTAATTACTTTTATCAACATAAACGGAATTTACCTCCTCAGTTGAATGGACAGATAAAAAAAGCTTTAGTAAAAATAGAAAAATCTATGGGTAAAAAATTTGGTGATAAAGACAATCTTTTGCTTGTTTCCGTTCGTAGCGGGGCTAAGTTCTCTATGCCGGGAATGATGGATACTGTTTTAAATTTAGGATTAAATGATGAAAGTGTAGAGGGCCTGGCACAAAAGACGGGGAACAGAAGGTTTGCTCTTGATTCTTATCGCAGATTTATTCAAATGTTTGGTAATGTGGTTTTAGAAATAGATAAAGAAATATTTGAAAAAGTACTTTCAGATAAAAAGAAGGAATGTGGAGTAAAGTTAGATACCCAATTAACTGCTGAGGCATTGGAGGATATTATTCTTAAATTTAAGCAGGCAGTGAAACAAAAAGCAAAGGTAAATTTTCCGCAGGATCCTTTTAAACAATTGGAGATGTCCCGTGATGCGGTTTTTAGTTCATGGAATAATCCTCGGGCGAAAACCTATCGTAAACTGAATAAAATACCGGATGATCTTGGTACTGCGGTAAATATTCAAGCAATGGTTTTTGGAAATATGGGAGAAACAAGTGCCACGGGTGTAGGATTTACCCGTAACCCTTCAACGGGGGAAAAGGCTTTTTACGGGGAGTATTTAATCAATGCTCAGGGAGAAGATGTTGTTGCCGGGGTTAGAACACCTCATCCGATTAATGATTTAGCGAAACAAATGCCAAAAATTTATAAACAGTTACGGCAAATTACAGGCAACTTAGAAAAACATTATCGTGATGTTCAGGATTTTGAATTCACCGTAGAAGATAATAAGTTGTTTATGCTGCAGACACGAGCAGGAAAAAGAACCGGATTTGCGGCAATAAGGATTGCTGTGGATATGGTTAGAGAAGGTTTAATTAATAGGAAAGAGGCACTAATGCGGGTTGATCCGGAACAGATAAATCAACTTCTTCATCCTATGTTTGACTCCAAGGAGCGTTTCACCTATAAAGTCATTGCTAAGGGGTTGGCTGCTTCACCCGGAGCGGCTAGCGGAAAAGTAGTTTTTACTGCTGATGAAGCGGTTGTTTATTCGGAAAAAGGGGAGAGAGTAATTTTAGTGCGCACGGAAACCTGTCCAGATGATATTCATGGTATGCATGCTGCACAAGGGATTTTAACTGCTCGAGGGGGAATGACCAGTCATGCTGCCGTAGTCGGTCGGGGAATGGGTAAGACCTGTGTGGTTGGATGCGGAGCTATAACCATAAATGAACAGCAGGAATATTTTGATGTTGGCGAGATAAGGGTAAATAAAGATGATTTTATTTCTATTGATGGGAATACAGGGCAAGTAATGCTGGGAAAAATTCCTACCCAACCTTCAGAGGTTCTTCAGGTATTTCAGGGTAAAATTCAAGAGAAAAAATCAAAGGTATTTCAATATTTTAAGAGTTTAATGAAATGGGCTAATGAAGTTCGGGAAATTGGGATACGGGCTAATGCTGATATTCCTATCGATGCTAAAGTAGCTTTTCAATTTGGAGCAGAAGGGATTGGCCTTTGCCGCACAGAACATATGTTTTTTGCCCCGGACAGATTACCGGTAATGCAGGAGATGATTTTAGCTGAGACGGAAGAAGGAAGAAGAAAAGCATTAGATAAATTATTACTTATGCAAAAAAAAGATTTCTACGGCCTTTTTAAAGAGATGAAGGGCCATCCTGTAATTATTAGAACACTTGATCCTCCCTTACACGAATTTCTTCCTAAACGGGAAGATTTGATGGTAGAAGTTGCTTTGGCTAAAGGGACAAATCAGAAATTGAATGGAAAAGAAAAAATCCTTGCACGGGTAGAAAAACTGCATGAACTTAATCCAATGTTAGGGCATCGGGGATGTCGTTTGGGAATTACTTACCCGGAAATTACTGAAATGCAGGTAAGGGCTATCATAGAGGCGGCGTGTAAGTTGGCTAAAGAAGGGAAAAAAGTGCTTCCGGAAATAATGATACCTTTAGTGGGGCATGTTAATGAATTAAAAAATCAAAGAGAAATAGCTGTTAGGGTAGCAGAGGAAACGATTAAAAAGTATAAGGTTAAGGTCAAATATATGATTGGAACAATGATTGAAATACCGCGTGCGGCATTGACTGCAGATGAAATTGCTCAGGAAGCGGAATTTTTTTCTTTTGGTACCAATGATATGACTCAAATGGGTTTTGGTTTTTCCCGGGATGATGCAGGTTCCTTCATTGCCCAATACTTAGACAAAAAGATTTTTACTGAAGATCCATTCCAAACATTGGATCAGGGAGGTATTGGAAAGTTAATGCAGATTGGGATAGATAATGGGCGTCGGGTAAAGAAAAATTTGGAAGTAGGTATTTGCGGGGAACATGGCGGAGATCCTGAATCAGTAAAGTTTTGTCATCGGATAGGAATGGATTATGTTTCTTGTTCTCCTTATCGGGTTCCTGTTGCCTGTTTGGCGGCCGCACAGGGAGCAATAGAGTCACCGAGAAAATCAGCAATAAAAAATAAACAGAAAAAGAAAAAATAAATTTGTAGTTTATCAATCGTAAAATTACGGTTTTTGGTTTATTATTTAGATGAGTAAGTGCCTTTATGGTAAGGAGGGGGTGGTTTTTTTTAATTGTAAATTTTTAGGATGGGATGTAATATCGGTACAACAAAAAAATAAAAAAGGAGGTAAAAGGCTTTATGAAAAGAAGAGATGGTTTTTTATTAGTATTAATGCTTGTTTTTATGTTGGGGGTGTGGGGTTGTGCAAAGAAACAAACGGTTAGGCCGGAAGAAGAAATAGAAGAAGCTACTGGGGAACAAGCAGAATTTATACCCGAAGAATCAGTCCGGGGGGAGACTTTCAGTGAAACTTCGGAGTTAGGAGATGTTTTTTTTGGGTTTGATAAATACAATGTTAGTGCAGCATCCAGAACAATTCTAAATGAAAATGCTGCATGGCTTGCTGATCAGGGAAATGCTTATGTTCAAATAGAAGGACATTGCGACGAAAGAGGAACAGTGGAGTATAATCTGGCTTTAGGACAGAGAAGAGCTACCAGTGTGCGTAATTACTTGATTAAATTGGGAGCAGACCCCAAAAGAATTTCTTCTATAAGTTATGGGGAAGAAAAACCTTTCGATTCCGGTAATGATGAAGATGCCTGGGCGAAAAACAGAAGAGCTCATTTTTTAGTACGGTTTGAATAAAAATTATAGTAAATTTTTTATCAGTTTTTAAAAAAGGAAGTGAAGAAATGATAAAAAAGATAATAGTTGTTTTGCTTAGTATTTTTTTTAGCGGTTGTGCTACGATGAATGAATATAAAAGTATTCCTCCCAGGGTGAAAAAATTAGAAGAAAAATTGAATACTTTACAAAAAGATTATGCCGGTGTGAGTGCAAAAATTGACGAGTTAAATGTTTCTGTTCAAATCATAGATGGCAAGGTGGACGAAAATAATTATAGCACGACGGATATTTTAGGGAGATTGGATGCTATTGAGAGTAATTTAGGGCAACGTTTGTTTTTGCTGGAACAAAAGGCGGGATTTTCGGCAATACAAAGTTATTCTAAATCTTCGAGTTCAACAGGGCAAACTCAGGAACAAAACAAATCCAAAAACGAAAAAGAACAGACGGTTAAAGCACAGAAACATTCTCCCCGGCAATTGTATCAGTCTGCTTATGACGACTATGTAAAGCGTAATTATGCTTTGGCTCTAAGTGGGTTTCAACAATATATTAAGGAATATCCCCGGGGGGAATTAGCTGGTGGAGCCCAATATTGGATTGGTGAATGTTATTATAGCCAGGGAGATTTTAAGAGTGCCTCGTTCGAATTTGGCAATGTAATCGCTCGTTATCCCAAAAGTGATAAGATTCTTGCTGCCAAATTAAAAAAAGCGTATTCTTTAATTCAGTTGGATGAAGAAAAAGAAGCGATATTTCTTTTTGAGGAAATTATTGATCAGAGTCCTCTCTCTACCGAAGCAAAGCTGTCTAAACGGAAAAAAGCGGAGTTAGAGAAAGAAGAATGAGAGCGGCGGTGAATATTAAGAGGTATACTTTACAGTTATTAGATATAAGGAAAGCGATTGTTGTTTCTATTTGTTTTCACATACTAATTTTGGGGATAAGTTCTTTTTTGAAACATATATCTTTTAAAAAAACTTATTGGGTGATAGAACCTGTAGAGTTAGTGCCTTTCTCTTCTCCTTCGCCTGTAGTAAAAAAAACCGCAAAAAAACAGGAAACACAGAAAAAAAAGAAAGAAAAAGTTGTCATTTCAGCTAAAAAAAAACCTGTAATTAAAGAACAAATAAAAAAATCAGAAGAAAAAAAAGAAGAGAAAAAAAACACTGCAACTAAGAAAGAAGAAAAGGAAACCGAAAATGAAGAGAAAATAGTTCAGGAGACACAATCCACGAGCGGGATAGTTTCAGTGGAAGGAAAAAAATTTCCTTTTGCTTATTACCTTGAACTTATCCAAAATAAGATTAATCAGGAATGGCGTTCCCCTTGTAATGTTGTAGAAAATAGAAAAGTGGTTGTTTTTTTTAAAATTCTCAGAGATGGCCAGGTTAAAAATATTTCTATGGAAGAGGGTTCGGGTAATTTTCTCCTTGATCAGTCAGCGTTAAGAGCAATCTGGCAGTCGGCCCCTTTACCTCCTTTACCTCAGGAATACAAAAAAAATTTTTTAAATGTACATTTCAGGTTTGAACTAAAATTGCAAAAAGAAGGGTTAAATTAATGCGTCGTTTATTTAGGGTTGTGATTATTTGTCTGTTAATGCATTTTTGTTTGTCTATATCCTCCGGGGAAGCAACGGATGTATATCTTAGAGGATTAAAAAAAGCAGGAAGAAAAATAAATATTGCTGTTCCTGATTTTGATGAAGAGTTTCCTTTAACTGATGAGAAAAAACTTTCAAAAAAAATAGCTGTGATTTTAAAAAATGATTTGGCTATGTCCGGATGGTTTAAAATTATTGAAAAAGACGGAGTGGGTATTGACATAGGAAAGTCATCGGATATAGAAGCTTTAATTAGAGGAAAGTACAAGATAAAAGAAGGTAAAATAGTATTGGAATGTTCTCTTTTTTATGTTCCGACTCAGAAATGGATTGTAGGCCGTAACTATATAACCAGTGAAAAAAAATTACGTTCAAAAATCCATGAATTCAGTAACGAGGTTATTTTTAGATTAACGGGGGAAAAAGGAATTGCACATACTAAAGTTGCTTTTGTTTCTAATAGTTCCGGATATAAAGAAATATATGTTATTGATTGTGATGGTTACAATCTACAAAAGTTAACCAAAGATAAATCTTTAAATGTTTTACCCCGTTGGTCTAATGATGGAAAGCGGATTATGTATACCAGTTATAAAAAAAAGAATCCGGATCTTTATTTAATAATGGCCAATGGACAATACAATGTCCCTATATCTACTTTTCAGGGGTTAAATTTAAGTGGCGATTGGTCTCCTAAAGGGGATGAACTTTTAATTACCTTAAGTAAAAAAGGGCCTCCGTCAGTTTATGTTTTTGATTTAAAAAGAAAAAAAATTCGCCGTTTAACTTATTTCTGGGGTATTGATTGTTCTCCATGCTGGTCACCTAATATGAGGGAGATAGTTTTTAGTTCTACGCGTACGGGAAATCCTCAGATTTATGTGGTAGACAGTGAAGGAACTAACTTACGCCGGTTAACTTACAAAGGATGGTATAATGTTACACCAAATTGGTCACCAAAAGGAGATAAAATTGCTTATGTATCTTCTGATAAAGAAGGATATAATATTTATACGATAGATGTTAATGGTACTAATGTTCGGCAATTGACTAAAAATGCCGGCGATAATGAAGATCCTTCCTGGTCCCCTGACGGCAGGTATATTATATTTAGTTCTACCCGCAGTGGAAAATCAGAACTTTATATGATGAGAAAGGATGGAACCGGCCAATTTAAATTTCTTTCTTTAAAAGGAAAATGTTTTACTCCTTCCTGGTCGGATTGATCCCGAGCTACTGCAGGGAGTCGATACTCTCCATAAACAGAAACTACAGTTATAAGTTAAAAGATAAAACTAAAGGCAATCCATAGTCGATAGTCCATAGATAACGGAATAAAGACAACAGAAAGACGAGTTAGGAATCAGAACGAGGAAAATAAAGGCAAAATATGTTTTTCTCTAGACGCATAATTTTACCCTATGGGCACGCAAAAACAAGCTAAAAATGGAAAACTCGCTTTGCTCAGACAGTTCCA
>CBDUZB010000014.1:0-16415 GCA_965371605.1 uncultured bacterium | reverse complement strand
TCTCAGGATTATTTTCTCGCCACATCCGATTATATTCAATTTGGCATTTTTTACAAATATACTGTCCTTTTTTTCGACGTGACGCACTCCAGTTATCGTCATTCAGAACATCTCTGCACACACGACATTTTTTATCAATCATAATTCTGATAATTCCATGAGCACATTTTTTTAAACCGTAGGGGTCCTGTGAACCGGAAGGAATCAAACCTACACAAAAATTACCTACAATTGTATCCATTTTATCAGCAAGACTTACTATCAAGGTTTCTATCGTTTGAGGCAGACTATCTTCCATAGATTGAGGCAAGTAATGTTCCTTTATTCCTTCCGCTACAATATCCTCTTCGCCTGAATGAGCAGCGTATATTTCCCCCATTACTCCTTCCAATTCGGGAAATTCCTTGACCATTTCAGTAACCAAGTCCGCTTTAGATAAAAAGGCAATACGTTTTACAACGGGCAAACGAAAATCCAATCCATCTATTTTCCGGGCAATAAATTCGGAAACTTCTATAACCCTTTGAACCTTCTCATACAAACTGCCCAGTTCTTTATGATAAACAACTTTTTTAAGTTTTTCTACTTTTTCTTCCAGAGATGAAATAGTGTCCTGCTTAAAATAAAATTCTGCATCCTGAAAACGAGCCACTAATACCTTCTCCAATCCTTCCCTCAATACCTCTAAATATTCCGAAGTTCCATTGCGCAAAGCAACAAAATAAGGAAGCAGTTTCCCTTCCCGATTAATTACGGAAAAATACTTCTGATGATGACGCATACAGGTAATCAGAACCTCCCTGGGTAAATTTAAATATTTCTCCGGAAATTCTCCCAACACAGCTGTTGGATATTCCAGAAGAAAATTTATTTCTTCTATAAGTGTATCATCTTTTAATACCTTGCCTCCGGTTTTTACGGTAACCTGATTAATTGCCTGATTAATTATTTTTCTTCTTTCTTGCACATCAACAATAACATAATTATTCCGCAAAATTTCTTTATACTTTTCTGCAAGAGAGATAATTACTTTCTGCCGGGATAAAGCATAAAGCCCATAAGTATAATTACCGGATTTTATATCCTGAAAAGTAAATTTAACTACTTTATTTCCATAAAGGCATAATAATAGCCTAATCGGGCGGGCAAAACGGAAATTACTCCCGGTTATCCAACGCATCGTTTTAGGAAAATTTAAAGAAGTAATAATCCAGGGAACAATCTCCGCTAAGGCTTTTTTTGTATCCTCCTGTGGTTGCCTCTTTTTTATATAAACATATTCGCCTTTTTTTGTGTTTTTAACCAACAAATCCTCAACCCTCACTTCTTGCTTTTTGGCAAAACCGCTCGCAACACCTGTTGGTACATTATTTTCATCAAAAGCTCTATCCTTAGAAGGGCCATTTATTTCTAAAAACCTCTCTTTTCCTTTACAACTTATCTCCTCCCCTCTAAGCACCAACCTTCTGGGTGTCCCATAAACAACAAAATTAGAATATTCAATACCTTTTTCATTGAGTTTTTTTTCCATAAGTCTTTTTATTTCCGATAATGCCGGTTTTATGTAAGCTGCCGGAAACTCTTCTATTCCTATTTCCAATAAAAAATCTTTACTTTTCTCCATCTTTTTTCCTTTCAGATTTTGTAGTTTTAAGATATAATTGAGCTGATTGACGAGCTAAATTTCTTATTCTGCCAATAAAGCCAATTCGTTCAGTTACACTCATCGCTCCACGAGCATCCAACAAGTTAAATGTATGTGAACATTTCATAACAAAATCATACGCCGGTAAAACCAGTCCTTTTTCCAACAATCTCTTGCTTTCCTTTTCATACATTTGAAAAAGAGTAAATAACATTTCTAAATCCGCTTCCTGAAAATTATACCTGGAAAATTGAATTTCATTTAATAATTGGATGTCTCCATATTTAACTTTATCCGACCATAATAATTCAAACACATTATTTTCCCTCTGTAAATACATAGCTATCCGCTCCAACCCATAAGTGATTTCGCAACTTATAGGATTCAGGTCTATGCCTCCTATTTGTTGAAAATAGGTAAATTGAGTAATTTCCATCCCATCCAACTGTACCTCCCAACCTAAACCCCATGCCCCCAGAGTAGGCGATTCCCAATTATCTTCAACAAACCGAATATCATGCTGATGAGAATCCAAACCCAGCTTCCTTAAACTTCTCAAATAAAGCTCCTGAATATTTGCAGGAGGCGGTTTTATAACAACTTGATACTGATAATATTGTTGCAGTCTATTAGGATTTTCCCCATATCTTCCATCCGTAGGACGGCGGGAAGGTTCTACATAACATACCGCCCAGGGTTCAGGGCCCAAACATTTAAGAAAAGTGGATGGATTAAAAGTTCCGGCACCTTTTTCTATATCGTAAGGCTGAAAAACTACACACCCTTCTTTTGCCCAAAATCTTTCCAATGTAAAAATAATTTCCTGAAAAGTCATTTTAACTCCATTCTCCTTGTTTTTGATTCTATCGTTACCGCTTGTTTTCTATAACCCAAATTCCGTTCATGATTTTAAATTTCTACTTCACCTTACAAATATAAAGAATCCGATTATTGCTTTCCCTAATTTGGTTCTATTTAAATAAATTATTGTTTCCATTATCCCCATACTCCTCGGGAACACATCTTATACCTGTCAACTTTTCCAATAAACTGCTGGGTTTTCAATTCCCCGGACAGATGATAGGCCAAAAAATATTGTAAACTATTCCCTACTTCTTCACGCATTTTATTTGAAAATTTTAAACAATCTATTTTTTCTAAATTTATTTCTAACAATTTTTTAAACACCATTATTGTTCCCGGGGAAATATCTTTTTTATAACTACAAATCTCTCTGCATTTATAACAAAGAATCCCTCCTTCCTTGGGACTAAACCATATTTTCCAGTCATCCCCTTTTTTAAAAGGTTGAACTTCTTGACCACAAAGAGCACAAACATCCAAACACATTTGGTACCCTATCAATTTCAAAAATCTTACTTTGAAACACCATAAAACAACTTCCGGTTTTTTATATTCCATTAAAAAAAGGAAAGATTTTAATAAATTAAAAAGTTCGATATTTCTTTCCTCTACCTCTGTCAGTTTGTCTACCAACTCCAATAAATAATCTCCATAAACTATTCGCGAAAAATCCTCTTTTATTTTGTATAAAGATTGATTAATTTTGGCCTGAGTAATAGTAAATAATTTGTTTTGTGATTTACGGTAAAGAGTTAAATCAATATGATTAAAAGGTTCCATCGCAGCAGCTAATTTACTTTTTGCCTTCCTTATCCCTTTTACTACTGCCTGAATCTTACCTAAATCCCAGGTATATAAAGTAATAATCTTATCTGATTCTTTCAAGTCATAACACTTTAGAACAAAAGCCTCCGTTGTTATATCCACCCAAATACCCTCTCTTCATAAAAGCATTCATCTTGATTTACCATTTGTTATTTACCTGCCTGTTTACTTTCCAGAAAAAATTAATCATATTCGTCTAAAATCTCCCCCATTATTTCTTCAATTAAATCTTCGATAGTTACCAATCCTAACGGCTTTCTGTTTTGAGCCACTACTATTGCTATATGCATATACCCTTTTCTAAATTCTTTTAATAATGCACCTATTTTTTGGTTTTCTTCTATAAAATAAACCGGACGCATAATATCCCGCAGAACAAAAAGAGATTCGTTTTTAGTGGTATACAACAAGTCCCTGGTATAAAGAATACCGATGATATTGTCAATATTATCTTTAAAAATCGGAACTCTCGAGTACTTCATATTAACTACCAAATCAATTATTTCCCTGGAAGGCTTACTAATATCTATTGCTTCAATATCAGATAAAGGTATCATCACTTCGCCCACTACCGTATCGGTAAATTCCAACGTTCCATTTATCATTTCCTTCTCTTCTTTTTCCAGGAGGCCGTCTTTTTGGCTTATATCTATTAGCTGACGAATTTCTTTCTCCGTCAGCAAATTGCCTTGCTTTATCATATTCCCACCACAAAGACTAACAAATAAATCCGTAAATTTAACCAAAAACGTTATTAACGGCTTCAAAATTTTCTCAATCAAAAGAATTGGTCTAATAACCAGAAGAGATACTTTCTCTGAGTTACAACGGGTAAAAACTTTCGGCATTATTTCTCCTAAAAGCAAAACAAAAAAAGTGGTTATAGCTGTAACAATCGGAATTACTAACCGCTTTTCCCATTGCATCACATATGAAAGATTTAAAGCAAAATTAGCCGACCAGGCCGAAACAGCAATTACCATTAAATTCCCGCCCACCAGCATAGTAGTTAACAACTGATTTGGTTTTTCTAACCATTGATTCAAGGGATATGCCTTTTCCCCTCTTTCTTCTATCATTTTTTTTACTGCCCATTTATTTAAAGAAGTAAGCCCTATTTCTCCTCCTGCAAAAAAAACAACACCCAAAAACAAAAACATTAAGATAACTATCGATACAATTCCAAAAATCACAATCGGAATCCTCCGTATTGCCTCTCTCTAATCCTGGACAAATCATATTCATCCATAATTTCTCCTACAATTTCTTCTATAATATCTTCCATAGTTATCAGCCCTTTTAAAATCCCTTTTTCTTTTACCAGAGCAATATGCATTTTTTTAGTATTAAATTCTTTAAATAAATCATCTATTTTCATATCCGGCTCAACAAAAAACGAAGAATGCAAAAAATTAGATATGGAAAAGGATTCCGATTTTCCTATAACCGACAATAAATCTTTAACATAAAGAACTCCTTTTATGTCATCCAAATTATCTCCATACACCGGAATACGAGACCTTCCTATTTCCATTATCCGATAAAAAAAATTTTCTTCATCCTTAATTTGAGACAAAGAAAGCGCATCTATTTTATCCCGGCAAGTCATTATCCTTTCTACGGGAATATCTTTCAAATCTAATACTCTATAAATTCTTTCCTCCTCCTCTTTTTCCAATGCCCCTTCTTTTCTGCCTGTACGCAGAAAAAAATATAACTCTTTTTTCGTTACCCTTGTTTTTTCCGGATGTTCTTTTCTGAGCTTAATAAAAAAATGAGTAATCCATAAAAGCAATTTACTTGCCGGAAACAAAATTTTATCCACTATTAAAAAGGGCTTAATCAACAAAGAAAAAAATTTAACCGTTTGCATCCTGGCTAATGTCTTGGGAATAATTTCTCCAAAGATAAGGATAATGACCGTTACCAAAACAACCGTTATACTTATTACTAATTCCTTTTTAATAGGCCATCCAGGAGCAAAATCAACTGCCATATTTATAGCCATAGTAGTAAACACTATATTAACTAAGGTATTTCCTACTAAAATATCCGTCAACAACCAAGAAGGTTTTTGTAATAGTTTGTCAATGATCAAAAAAGATTTTTTATATTTTAATTCTCTTATTTTGAACTTATCTAAAGAAACAAAAACCGTCTCCATTAACGAAAAAAAGAACGAAAAACTCAATAACACCGCTAAACTCAACCCTTTCAATAAAAGCAACCACTACCTCCATTATTTTTTGCTATAGTTATTAATCCATGTCCAACAATAAAATATGAATAAGGACTAAGTAAATATTTGAAAAATCAGTGTAGTAACCAACACGCCTAAAAAAGCTCCTGTCAAACCCTCCACCCAATTATGGATTCCTAAAGCAACCCTGCTGTGAACAATTAAAACCGCCAGAATAAAAACCGGTACACAAACAACAAGCACATTCCCCGGATGAACATATAAAGTAGTCGTCCAAATAGCAAAGGCAATAGCACTATGGCCGCTGGGCATCCCTCCACGCAAGGGACTGCCCCTTTTAAAAATGGCCTTCCCCATAAGCACTAAAATTATCACTATTAATAGACAAATAAGCGTAATATATTCCGGGGAACGCCGCACTTTAAATAACACTGCTTCCAATTCGGATTCTACATATAATTTGACGAATTTCATGAAAATTAAATATCCGACAATAAAAGCATTTACCGCCGCAAACAAAACAGCACCGGCAGCAATGTCTTTAGCCATCCGGGCTAAAGGATGATACGTTTCCGTAATCAAATTTATAACCACTTCTATTGCACTATTAATCATTTCCACAATCAAGACAAGCATTATCGTAAAAACAAGAATCAATACTTCAATCTTAGTCAAATCCAAAAATAAACTAGCAATTAAAACTACAAATGCCAGCAAAAAGTGTATCCGCATATTGCGCTGTGTCTTTAATACATAAATTATCCCCTTGATTGCATTATTAAAACTCGACCATAATGTTTTGTTTTTAATAATTTCCATTTAAAAAAAATTCCTTTATTTTTTAAAAAATTTTAATAATTTAATTTTAAACAAGCCTGTAAAATATTATCTTCTTTTTGTCTCATAATAAAATTTTCTTTTCCCGTCATATGATCATAACCCAATAAATGAAGCACCCCATGAATTACTAACAAAGTCAATTCTTTTTTTAACAAGTGTCCTTGTTCCCTTGCTTGTTTCTTAGCCTGTTCTACAGAAATGAAAACATCCCCGAACATATCCTTTTCCTCAATCAAAAAACAAATTACATCCGTGGGACGATTTTTATTTAAATATTTTTTGTTTAAATGTTTTATATATCTATTGTCCACAAAAACGATATTCATTTCTGCATTTTTTTTAATTTTATTATTGACAAGGTAATCACTGGATTTTATGGTTTTCCTTACAACCTTTTGCACATAATCATTATTAATTTTTACTGTTTTTTGAAGATTATGAATTAAAATTTTCACTTTTTTCCTGCTCTTTTTCTTCTCCATATCCGGGATATTCTATTCTCGAATGATAAATGCTGACCAAAGAATGAACAAAACTTTCCGCAATACGATGCAAGTTAGATAAAGTAATATTACAATCATTTAACTGCTCATCAATAAATTTGTTATTAATAATTTTATTCACTACCTCTTCTATTCTACGATGAGAAGGCTCTTCCAATGAACGGGAAGCAGCTTCTACTGCATCCGCTAACATTATCAAGGCGGCTTCTCTGGTTTTAGGTTTTGGGCCGGGATAACGATATGTCCCCTCTTCAATCTCTTCCGATTCATATTCTTCCAAAGCCCTCTGATAAAAAAAGTGAATTAAAGACGTCCCATGATGCTGTTGAATAATATCTATTATTCCTTTATCCAGATGGGATTCTTTCGCCAAAGCTACTCCATCTTTTACATGAGAAACCAAAATAAGGCTGCTCATCGAAGGGACTAAAATATCGTGTTTGCTTTTAGAAGAAGGAATATTCTCAATAAAATATTCAGGTTTGGTAAGCTTTCCGATATCATGATAATAAGCCCCTACTCTGGCCAATAAAGGATTCGCCCCTATTATCTCTGCAGCAGTTTCGACTAAATTACCTACTAAAAGACTATGATGATAGGTCCCGGGAGCTTCTAACATCAGTCTTTTAAGTAATGGTTGGTTAAAATCGGCTAACTCCAAAAGTTTAATATCAGTAGTAATAGAAAAAGTGTTTTCAAGATAAGGCAAAAGACCTATCGCTAAAATTACAGATAAAAATCCGTTTCCTATTCCCCATAAAAAATCTTTACCTACTATAAAAGGAGAAGTGTTTTGCAAAAACCCCAGAATTAATATCGCCAAAATATTAGCAATGTTTATAAATAAACCCGCCCGTGTAAAATCTTTTCTGTTGCGTACTCCTAAAACGCTTCCGATTCCTGTCAAACCACCGATAAAAGCTACAAAAAAATAATTAAAGTTAAAGTCATTTAATACACTCAAAATTATACTTAAAGCCAAAACAACTATTGCCGCCGGACTACTTCCCAGTAGAATGGTCACCAACATCGCCGCTGCCGGAATAGGAACAATATAGGGAGAAATACCGGGAATATTAAGTTCTGCAACCATTACCATAAATAACACAATTGTACTTACTATTAAACTCAACAGAGCTAATCGATTGTTGTTGGAAATAGTTTCCGAAGAATACCGACGTAAATAAAATCTGTTACCAAAAATTATTAGAGAGACAAAAATAAATATTCCTATTGCATTATTCCAGTTCAAACCAAGTTTAAGAAATAAAATCCAATATAAAACAAAAAAGGTTAAACTGCCTATTGCCCAAATGGGCATACGTATCTTATGTTCTGAAAAAACGCCGTTTCTTCGTACAGAAGTTTTTGAGGGGTTTTTCTTTATCCCCCGTAATAGGCGTAATAACAATTTCCTTAATGGTAATCTCCATTCAAACATTACCGTCTCCTTTTTCTAGAACTATTATTTTTTCCGTTGCATTCGCACACTCGAAAACTTATGGGAATTATTCGCTTTTTCCCAAAAAGAATAAGCCTCTATAATTCTACTCACTAACTTATGCCTTATTACATCTTTACTGGTAAAACAAACAAATCCTATTTCCTCTATCTTGTCTAAAACATACTGCATCTGAACTAATCCGGAAAAATCCTTTCTTTCCAAATCTATTTGTGTGATATCTCCGGTAATAACCATGCGGGATTCAAATCCCAGTCTGGTTAAAAACATTTTCATCTGATCAGCAGTAGTATTTTGTGCTTCATCTAATATAATAAAAGCATTATTCAACGTCCTTCCCCGCATATAAGCCAACGGAACCACTTCGATAATTTTGTCCTCTCTTAATCTCTGAAATTTTTCAGGGCCTAACATAAGATAAAAAGCATCATAAAGAGGGCTCAAATAAGGATTTACTTTTTCATATAAATCTCCCGGCAAGTAACCTATTTTTTCCCCTGCTTCTACTAACGGCCTGGTTAAAACAATACGGGAAACTTCCTTTGCCTTTAAAGCAGCTACAGCAGAAGCTACTGCAAGATAAGTTTTTCCCGTACCAGCCGGACCAATAGCAACGACAATATCATACTTCTTAATTGCCTGAATATATTTTCTTTGTTGCAGGGTTTTTGATTTTACGTTCTCTCCTTTTACCGTTGTATAAATTACTTCGGAGAAAACCGGAGATACTTTATCTTTCACCCCTATGCCAATCCGGTCAATTATATATTTGATTTCCTGTTCTTTAAGAATATGTCCCGAACGATAAACCTCTAAAATCTCTTCTATAACTTTTTCCGTTTTTTGTATATTTTTTTCTTTTCCCTTTATTGTAAGTTTATTCTCTCTGGCAATAATAGTAACCTTAAATGCATTTTCCATTAAATGCAAATTCTCATCAAATTGCCCGCAAAGATTTAAACTTTCTTCATTATTATTTAAAAAAATTTCTTTATTCATTTTTATTTAAAAAATCAAAAATATTAATCCACATTAAGATACCTTACTCAATAACATTCAATTTAATATGCAACTCCTGCAGTTGTTTTTCTGTCACAGGAGAAGGAGATTCGGTCAAAAGACAAATTGCTTTTTGAGTCTTTGGAAAAGCAATTACATCGCGGATAGAATCAGCCCCTACCATAAGCATTATCAACCTGTCTAATCCTAATGCTATTCCCCCATGCGGAGGAGCACCAAAATCCAAGGCTTTCAAAAGAAATCCGAATTTTTGCTCTGCCTGAGCATCAGAAATACCTAAAACATTAAACATTTCCCGCTGTAATGAAGCATTATGAATTCTTATGCTCCCACCTCCCAATTCATAACCATTCAAAACTAAATCATAAGCACGGGAACGAACCTTTTGCGGCGATTCGCTTAAAAGGGAAATATCTTCTTCCTTTGGACTGGTAAAAGGATGATGTAAAGCCTGCAACCGTTTTTCTTCTTCGCTGTACTCCAAAAGCGGAAAATCTATAATCCAGGAAAAATGAAAACTGTCGGAATTAATCAACTTCTTTTTTTCAGCGAGATACAAGCGTAAATTTGCTAAACTACTATTTACTAATTTCTCTTTATCAGCTACAAATAATAACAAATCCCCTTCCTCTCCCTGCATCTTATCCTGTATTTGCTGTAATTCTTCTTTTGAAAAAAATTTAGCAATATTTGATTCCAACCCTTCAGAAGTTACTTTCATCCAGGCCAAACCTTTCGCTCCGAAGGAAGCAATCCATGCGGTCATTTCTTCTATCTCTTTACGCGAAAATTCTCCTTTAACCCGAATACCTCTAACCTTTCCCCCTTTTTCCACCGCTCCCTTAAAAACCTTAAATTGACAATTACTAACTATTACCGAAAGGTCAATAATTTCCAGGCCAAAACGTAAGTCAGGTTTATCCGTTCCATACTTTTCCATTGCCTCCCCATAGCTCAACCGGGAAAAAGGCAACGTTATTTTTTTATTTAATGCTTGTTGGAAAAGAGTACTTATTATCTCCTCAACTACGGCAAAAATTTCTTCTTCATCTACAAAAGACATTTCCATATCTACCTGGGTAAATTCCGGCTGCCTGTCAGCTCTTAAGTCTTCATCCCTAAAACATTTACAAATTTGAAAATACTTATCCATTCCGGCAACCATCAAAAGCTGTTTAAATAATTGAGGAGATTGCGGCAAAGCAAAAAATTCACCGGGATTAACCCTGCTGGGAACTAAATAATCCCTGGCTCCTTCGGGTGTAGATTTAGTCAAAATAGGGGTTTCTACCTCTATAAATCCTCTTTTGTCTAATATCTCCCTTATTATTTTACTTACTTTATGGCGCAGGGAAAAATTTTTCAATAACTGCGGCCGCCTTAAATCAAGATACCTGTATTTCAATCTAATTTCTTCCGAAGTCTTTGTTTTATCGGAAATTTCAAAGGGAGGAGTAAGCGATTTATTCAATAATTCCACTTCTTCTGCAACAAGCTCAATTTCCCCTGTTTTTAACAGACTATTTTCCGTATCCAGCGGGCGTCTTCTTATTTTTCCTTTAACTGAAAGAACATATTCACTGCGTAGCTTATGAGCAACTTCTAATGTAGCATCAAAAACTACCTGTAGAACATCTCCTTTATCCCTTAAATCAATAAAGGTTACTCCCCCGTGGTCACGCCGTGAATTAACCCATCCACAAACTACTACTTCCTGTCCGACATTATCTTTATTCAGCTGAGCACAATAATGAGTCCTTTTTAATTTCATTTTCTTTCCCTTTTTATGAATTTCTGAGTTCTATTTGTTATATATCTACTTATCGTAACCTTTTATTGCTGCCATTAATTCTACTTCTTCTATTTCCCGCTGTTCCTTTTTTTTCATATTCCTTAAAATTACTATGCCTTTTTCCAATTCTCTATCCCCAATAATGACGGCAAACTCTGCCTGTAATCTATCCGCCTCTTTTAGTTGAACTTTAAGGCTCTTTGCATTATAATCTACCTGACAGGAAAAATTTTTATTTCTCAATATATTCGCTAACTCAATACTTTTATCCAAAGCCTTTTCTCCCAGAAAAGCAAAATACACCTCTACTCCCTCTTTTACGGGCAAATGAATTTTTTCTATGTTTACAACTTCTAACAACCTCTCTAACCCCAACGCACAACCCACTGCCGGTACGGAATGCCCCCCCATATCTTTAACCAGTGTATCATACCTTCCTCCCGCAGCAATAGCATCCTGTGCCCCTAATTTCCCACATTTTATTTCAAAAACTATGCCGGTATAATAATCCAAACCCCTTACCAAATAAGGATCTTCCTCGTATTTTATGCCCAGCTCCTTAAGATATTTTTTTATTTCTTCTGTTTTTTTCTTACAATCAAGACATAAACATCCGGAAATAAAAGCACCTTTTTCTATATAACCTCTGCAATTTTTATTTTTACAATCCAAAATCCGAAAAGGATTGCGGGAAAATCTTCTTTGGCAATCATCGCAAAGCTTAGAAAGATTATCTTGCATAGAATTAGTAAAAACCGCTTTGTATTTTTTTCTACAACTTTCACATCCTACATTATTAATGTTAAGCTTGAAATCTTTCTCTTTCAACCCCACCTTCCCAAAAAAATCCATAAACACATTTATAATTTCTGCATCACCTCTGGTATTATCACTGCCAAAGAATTCCGCCCCTATTTGACGAAACTCTCTATACCTGCCTGCCTGCGGCCTTTCATACCGGAACATCGGCCCCATATAATAAAGACGCATCGCAGCATTTTCTCTATATAAATTATGTTCTATAAAAGCACGCACTACCCCGGCAGTCCCTTCCGGCCGCAAACTCAAACTCCTGCCCTTTTTGTCCTGGAAAGTATACATCTCTTTTTCTACAATATCCGATACCTCTCCGATACTACGGGTAAAAAGCTCCGTTCGCTCAAAAGTAGGAATTACTATTTCCCTATACCCATAAGAAGAAAAAACCTCCCTCCCTAAATTTTCCAGGTAACACAATCTCAGTACTTCTTCGTTTAAAATGTCTCTTGTTCCCCGCACAGAAGAATATTTCACAGTACTCCCCCCACTAATCTTCTTGTGTTTTTATAAATTTTCTTTAACATTGATGGTAATTCCTCTTCTTTTACTTCCTTTAAGATTTCTAACATAAAGACCCCTTTAAAATTCGCTTTCCACAGTTCACCTAAAAATTCATCCCAATTAATAATTCCTTCCCCCACAGGAAAATGATCGTCATTTTTACCATAATTATCGGAAATGTGTAAGGAATTAATTTTTTTACCAAATTTCTTTACCGCTTCCAAAGCCCCTTCACCTAAATTTGCATGAGAAGTATCCAAACAAATTCCTGAATTTTTAGAATCAAATTGATTGACTAAATTTAACAAATCATTAAAACCCCCAAAAAAAATATGGGGAAGTAAATTTTCAACTGCTATCTTAATCCCCTTTTTTTCCCCATAAACAATAATATCCCTAAGACTTTCCGTCGCCTTTTTAAACCATTCACTTCTTTCTTTAAAATTATTTTCAGACATTTCTTTTATCGTAGGATGAAGAACTAAAACACTTCCGTCCAAAACTCTTAAAACATCAATAATATTTCTTATTTCATTTACTGTATTTACACGCTGTTGCTCATTTAAACCGGAAATGTCGAAAGTGGAGGAATAGGGAGCATGAATTGAATGTATTTTCAACCCAAGCTCTTTTAATTTATCTTTAAGTTCATATACATAAAGCCAATTTTGATAATTAAATTGATAAAATTTATCTTTATTCAGCCGTGGATTAAAACAAATTTCAATACTATCGAAACCCGCTTCCTTGAATAAAAAAATTTTTTCCAACAAGTTGTAATTATAAATAATCCCTGTAGAAATTCCTATTTCCATTTAAATTCATTTCCGCTTTTTAAAATAAATAACAACTGTCTACTAATCACAAAATCCTCTATAGTTTCAATTAATTCTATAATTCTCTAAACTATGTCCACACCATTTCTTCCAACAAAACCCTTTTTTCTGGAAAGAAATACAGTTTAAATCTTCTTCCTTATCCGTTCCGTCACTCAATAGTCCTGCAAAAAGGCGGACATAAAAATCGGCACGCAAATTGGCATCGTTTCTTACCCACATATTTCCCCAATCATAATTACGCTCATATTTGGAACGAATCAGTCCGGCGATATGTTTAGGATGCCATTTTTCCTTTAATAACACCCGCGTAATAGTCTGTATATTCGTTGGCTTTAATAGATTATCATTGGGAAAAGAAAGAGAATGTGATATACAAGGAGGAAGTTTTCCCAAATCAAAACAATCATAAGTTTTTTCCCAGTCAGAAGGCAAATCATGCTCCTGTGAATCAAAATGTTTATGAAATTGATAGAGCCGTGATCTCTTATAACTTCTAATTAAATTCTCACTCCCTCTGGATGCATCCGGAATTCGGGTTTCTACTTTAGAGGCATACTCGCTGGCTTTCCGAAAATCATTTTTCCATTGGCATAAATTTTCCATGCTTACCGTTTCCGTTCTGGGAAGAGCAATCTGAACAGGTTTTTTTGCCGCTAACTCACCGATTTTAAATCCCTTATTTTTATGTTTTTGATAGGTACTAAAGGGACAACGAATGTGTCGAAAATGAAGGGGGTCTCCATACATAGATAAATCCAGGGAAATCGCTTCCCGTACTGAATTATTCATTCCTACGGCCAAATCAGTGCAAACAACGGGTATTTCCCTATTACGCATCTTTTTAATAACCAAATGAGCCACATATTCCATTAACCGGCCGAGCCCATCATAAGCTTTTCCCTGTTTGAGAGAAAAATACAGTCCCTTATTCTTTAAATCAAGATATTTGCTTTTCATAGAAGAAGGAATGTTACCTATCTCCTCGATTTTTTGATGAATTTTGTTGTTTTGAGGTAACCGGATGGAAAAATGATACCCCCGGCCGGTCATAATTACTAAAGGGACAATGTTGAATTTATAAAATACACTCAAGACCGTTTTATATAACGACTCTAATTTGCTAAATGTCCGATAAGGATTAAGGTATATTTCTCCCGGATAATCCATATTAAAATATTCCACATCCAAAACACCCAAACTACTCATCCTGTCCCAACTGGAACGGAAAATATCCCATCCGCTCCCTAATATTTGCTCAAATCCCTCTTGAGGAGTAAGTCCAATCTCTTCATCTTTTTTACCTACCCAGTGTTTTTTTTCTCCATATCCAACCAGTGTTGCTGCCGTAAAAGAAGAAAAATTATTCCCCTCTCCCCCACAATATTCTACAATTCTCCTTCGCACCTCAGGATGAAAATAAAAATCCTCTAAACTTAACATATCTTTTCTCTTTTATCTATCCTTTTTTGTTTTTTATCCTTTAACACCCATCTCTTTAATAAAAATAACTGTCCGCCAAAAGACAGTTTATTAATACCCTCTTTAAAATTTAAAGCATTTTGTTTTGAATAATTTTTTAAATAATCGTAAAAAAATTTACTATTTCCCCTTGCCGGAAAAATATCTCCGGAAATTTTCGCATAAACGCTGTATCTTTTTCTAAAAAAAACTCTTGATATGCGATTTAAAAGAATAAGTTAAAATAACAAAAGGATAAACTCATTGATGAAAAACAGGGAACAAGGCACATTCAATTTTATTTTTACCTGTTTTTTTAGCCTTATAAAGAGCACTATCTACTCTCTTCATAAAAGTTTCTAATCCTTCTCTCGATTGATAAGTGGCCACCCCTCCGCTAACGGTTAATTTTTTTATACTTTTTCCCCCTCCCTGATTTTTACCAAAAAATTTTCTGGAAAAAAGACTTTCTTCAGCAGATTTTCTTATCTTTTCTGCTACTCTTGTGGCTTCTTTAATATCCGTTTCCGGTAAAATAATAATAAACTCTTCTCCTCCATAACGACTAACGATGTCCACATTACGCACGTTTTCAGCCAAAATTTTCGCTATTTTCTTAAGTACTGCATCCCCTACCAAATGGCTATAATTATCATTAAACTTTTTGAAATCATCAACATCGAACATAATTAAAGAAAGAGAATGATGATATCTTTGATTTCGTTTAATTTCTTCCTTTAATTGTTTCATAAAATATCTTCTATTAAACAAGTTGGTTAACTCATCCGTAACGGCTAGTTTTGTTACCTTATCATACAAACGGATTTTTTCTATAGCAATAGCCGTCTGATGAGCAACAATAGAAACAAAAGCAACGTCTTCTTCAGTAAAAAAAGGCTCCTTATTGGAAAAATTAAATACACCTATAACCTCTTTTTCCTGTTTTATGGGTATACTAATAAACGATTTAGTTGCATAAACAGATTGGTTTTTACGTAAAAGCCGCAGATCATTTTCAATATCCATAACACACAACGGTTCCCCTGTTTCAAACACCCGGCCGGCAATGCTTTCTCCTATTTTTAATCTGGTCTCTTTAACTATTTTTTCTTCCAACCCATATGCCCCGCAAATAAAAAGCTCTCTCGAGTCCTGATCTACAAGCATCAAAGAACCCCTTTGTGCTTCTAACATCTGAGAAACTTTAACTACAGAAAAATCTACTAAATCCTCTAAAGAAAAAATTACATTAAACATCTTACTTATTTCCAGGATGGCTTCAATCCTTCTTTTTTCTCTTTTTAATTTCTCGATAAGTTCTTTATTTCTTAAAGAAAGAACACGTTTTTGCAAACCTTTTTGCACTACCGACTTCACATGGGTAATATCAAACGGTTTAGTGATATAATCATAGGCCCCTTCTATTAACGCACTTATAGCTGTTTCCATTTCAGCATGGCCGGTTATGATAATAATACACACGTCCGCATCTATATTTTTTATTGACCGAGCTATTTCCAAACCATTTATGTCCGGTAATTTTAAGTCTATAATAGCTACGTCCGGAGAAACTTCTTTTGCCAGCTTAATAGCTTCTTCTCCATGGTTGGCAGAAAAAATCTGCCAGTCTTCCTCTTGTAATGACAT